>NZ_WJZD01000016.1:0-145109 GCF_021609665.1 Pseudomonas sp. PA-1-3F
GGGTTTACTTATCTTCTGGCAAGGGGAAGCGCGCCTTGATTTCGGCTACTTTGGCTCGCCATTCTTTTTCCTTTTCAGCCGTACCGTCGAATTGCCATTCGAGGTACATCGGGTCAGCTTCGCTGACGTAGGCAGAGCGGCGGGCAGCAATAGTGCTAGCGAGCGCGGCTGCGGACGTGGCGTTCTCGATCAGCGCCTGGGCGGCCTCATCGCTAAAGCCCAGACCTTTGAGGGTCTGCGCGCTGGCGGGTACGTTGATCAACGAGTCACCCGCAGGGGTTACCAACTTTTCGATAAACAAAGTCATTTGATCAGTCCTTAAACCTTGGCGGTATAGCGAATGTCGTTATCGTGGGAATAAGCCAAGCGCTTCTCTTCGAGAGTTTTACCGAGCGCAACCTCTGCCTGAGCCAAGGAATAAGGTTTCACCGCCCAACGAACTTCCCAATCGGCGTTAACGTCATCCTTCATAATCACTTCAGTGTCTAACTTACTGTAATTAACAGGGTAATCAAATGTTTTGGTGATGGTATAGCTCAGCCCGCCCCTCAGGTACATCCCAGAAAACTGTGGAGCATTCGTTAGCTGTCCAGCGACCAAACCCAAGTACATGGGTTTGAGCCCAGTAACGGCACGTGCTGTACAAACCATGCCAAACGAAACACCTCTTACCGTTTCACGGTAAGTCTGGGAGATGCGCTTGATAGCCAGGAAGTTAGCGTCACCGTTCCATATATACCCGACACCCTCGAGTTGCAAGTTCAAGCCAGCGATGTGATAAACCCCCTCACCGAAGGGTGCTTTGTCACTGTCTCGATAATATACCCGCGAAACGGTAATTTCTGTTTCACCCGCCTCGTTACCGGGCATAGTCCACCAAACAGGATAAAACACGTCGGTAGACAACCCAGTGAGGTCTATATCCTGTTTATAAAGCGCACGACCATTAATATCCTTCGCCTGCACACTATTACGCCAAGCAGCAAACTGATTTGAAGCCGCCTCTACCCGCGCATCAATCTTCCCAATTTGGTTAGTAACCGTCTCCGTAAGCTTGTTACATGCATCCACAACTTTTGTGATAGTCGTTTCAAGTCCCATCATCAACTCCCTGTCAGTTAATCTTTCCAGCACTTTTGTCAGTGCTACTACTTCGCCTCGAGATGCATAACCCGAAACATCAAATCAACGTGGCGGGACATATTGCCAACCGAAGCCGCCGCCATAATCGCGATCTCCTCCGCCAACAACAGATTCAAGTTCTCACTCCCCACCACAATCGTCACGCTATCCGCCGGCAACGGCGAAACATCCAGCGTAAACTTCTGCAGCACCCGCGCCGCCGCCGCTTTATACGTCAGCAACGTCCCCGCCACGGAATACACCGCCAGCAAGGTGCCACTGGCGAGGTAAAACCCGAACTCGCCAATCTCATATTCGCCGTCGCCATCGAACAGCGCGGCCATCCTGAGTTGGCGCTCGCCCAGGTCTTCGTAATCGACGATGGCCACCCGTTGGCGCTCGTCACGCAAGGCCACTTCCGTGCCGTCGGGGTTGTAGCGGCCGGTGCCGGCGCCGATGTGGGTGATTTCGCCTTTGAGGCCCTGGTTCTTTGCCTGCAGCACTTCATCCAAACCTTTGGAGGTGAAGCGCACCAGGCGCGTGATTTCATCTGTCATGGCTGCGCCCTGAGGTCGTAATCGTTAATGGTGTAGTGCTGGGCAACCCCGGCACTGTTTAGCCGGGCAACCAGCGCCAAGTCCGGCAACGCGCCGTTCAGGTAGAACTCGCCGTCGCTTAAAGGCGCGTCGAGCACTTGCGTGAGCGCGAGCTGGCCTTCGGTTTCATGCACGATGGTAATCGTCGCCTGGTCGCGTTCACTTTTGGCTGCGTTGATACGCCGGATCAGCCGGTTGTGGTCGCCGCTGGACCAACTGCGCCCGATGATCGCCTGCACGTCGAAGGTGTAAGGCACGCCCAGCGGACGTTGCTGGTACCAGGCGCTGATATTGGGCGTGAAGCCCAATGACTCCACCGCATGACTCAGCGCCTTGGGTGTGCCGGCCTGGCGCTGGATCTGCCAGGACAAGGCCACGGTCAGGCGTTTCTCCGCCTCGCTGGCCTCGGCATCCCACTCGCTGACGCCACGGTCTGCGGCCAGGTAAGGCAGGAATTCGCTGGGGGTGTGCAGCGGGTTCATCAGTGCCGGAAACGGCGGGGTGACGCGCTCAAGCAATGTGCCGAAGCCCAGGTCCAACGCCTTTTCCAGCGGTGAGCTGTTGGCGGGCAGCAAACACGCTTTGGGTTCACTCATAGCGTGCGCACCTCCACCTCGACGCCCGTGCAATGCGGGGCCTGGAACGCGGTGCTGACAATCGGCGCCAGCGGTTCGAGGATTTGCAGTTGCGCAGCGCCGGCACTGTGGATGGCGTAGTCGATCCAGCTGGGGTCCACCCGCCCTTCCAGGCGGTGGCAGGACTCTGCGTAATCTTGCAGCAGTTTCTGCGCCGCCACTTGGGTCAGCCCCGAGTCCGGGCCGGCGTTGATCTTGGCCACCACGCGAATTTTGTAGGGCTGAATCTGTGCGCCCTGGACGCTGACAAGATCGGTTTCGGGCCGTACATCCGGCCGTGCGAAATGTCGACGTACACCGTCAAGCAAGTCGGCAGATGGCGTGCCGTCACCCTCCCTGGAAAGCACGGTGACCATGACTTCCCCCGGTGCGGTGCGTCGGGCGTTGCCGTCCTTGATCTGCGCCGCATAGCCGTCCGGGTCGAAGGTGTAGGTGACCGTCACCACCCCAGGCGTCGCGCTCTGCACTTTCACCGCCGGGCGCTCGCCAAGGGTGAACACTTCGCGACGATACTGCATGCGCGAGCCCGCCGCTGGGGCGTGGGGTGCCAGGTAGTAGCGCAGGCGGGCGTCGTCGTCGCTTTCCAAGGTGGGTGGCACCGGCGGGAACGCGGCCGGGTCGCCAGGGTCGAGCACTTGGCGTTCCAGGCCCATATCGGCCAGGCGCGCATCCAGGTTGCTACCGGTGGCCCACCACGCCAGCATCTGTTTGATGCGGGCGTTGTATTTGCGTTCGTGGGTTTGCAGGCGCACGCAAAAGGCTTCCAGGGCCAGGGTCAGCAGTTCGCTCTCGTTGTCGAGGCTGACCTGGAGTTTGGCTGCGCTTTGCGGAGCGCGGGTGGCGACATAGTCGATGACAAACGCTTTGAATTCGGCCAGCAACGGTTCGAACTCATCCACCTTAATGATGGCCGGTTCCGCCAGTTGGTTCTGGCCGGGGATCAACATGCTCATGTCACGACCTCGAAGGATTGTTGGCGGTTTTTCCAGGTGCCGGCAAACCGCAACAGCAGGCCGGCGCCCTGGCGAGTGGCGACGATGACCTGAGGGTCGAAGTCGCCGATGCCGTTGTGGGTGTTGTAGAAGGCCTGCGCGGCGTGGCTCTGGGCGAGGATCAACAGGTCGTCGCCGAGGTTCTGGCCGAGCAACTGTGGGATCAGCGAGCCGTACAACGGGCGTTTTTGCCGAGTGCCCACAGGGGTGGTCAGCGCTCGGGTGGCGCGCTGCACAAATTGCAGCCAGTCGTCGACGGCCGCCCCGGTGTTCCTATCGATTCCAAGCATGGGGTGTCCTTATCGGGGGCTTATGACGCGTCCTTGATGGTCCACCACCGGGCCGCTGAAGTGCGCGCCGCCGGCATCCAGCAACAGACTGGTGCCGCCGACTTGCAGGGTGATGCCTTGGGCGTTGAGGGTCAGGCTGGCGGCGCCGACTTTGACGTCAACCTGTTCGCGGGAACCGCTGAAGCTGGTCGGGCCGTTGACCCAGTTGAAGGTGTGGCTGGCGTCGTCATAGTCGCTTTGGGTGCCATCTTGATGCCGGCGCCGAGTCAGCGTTGCCACGCTGGAGACCGGCGGGAAGCGATCACTGTTAAGGCCGAACAGGGCCACGGATTGCACACCGCCCTCCCCCCCGCCGTAGTTGAGCAGCAGGCATTGCTCACCCACCGTGGGAATGCGGGTTTCGGTTTGTGCACCGGCACTGGGGTTGAAAAAGCGGATCGCCGGGGTCAGCAAATCACCGTGGCTGACCTTGCAGGTGTTGCTGGCTGCATCGACCTGCTGGCAAATTCCGATCCGGCAGAAGCTTTCAGCGCGGCGGTAAAGGTCTTCGAGCTGGCTCTCCATCTCTGCCAGGCGTTCGACGATCGGTCCCAATTGCATGCGTAACAGCGCGTCGAACATGGGCTACTCCGCCAGTGGCTGGTATTGGGTTGGGTCGTCGATGTTGGAGACGTCCCAGGTACAGGCAAATAGCGGTTGGCCTGTGGGATCGTCGAGTAACGCCGGCCCCAGATAGAGGGTTTGCGTGAAGGAAACCGTCCAGGTGTCGTAGTCCGTTTCTACGGAAGTGCGCAAAGCGGGCGCAGCGACGATATTCGCCGGCAAATCGCACTGTGCCGGGGGCAGGTTCCATCGGTTATCCAGCACCAGGTCCATCAGTTGGCTGGCCAGGTCGCAGGCATCGAACGCCAATGCACCGGGAGCAACCATGGCCCTGAGTGAGATGGCCAAGACGTGGGCTTTGCGCCCCTCGCGAGAGCGAATGCCAGGGCCATTACCTTCGACCGTAACCATTACGCCGTTTTTTTCAGCGTCGCCCTGGAAGTCCTGGTGGCTCCCCACCTTGAGGCCCGGGAGGGCTGCATGCAACGCCGTGCCAATGGCCTGGGGCAGTTGCGATGGCTTTTCGATAAGCGTCATTTTAGTAGCGTCCTTGCAACAATTACTGCGGGTCCTGGCGGGAGCCTTGGTTGATCCCGATACGCTTGGCCGCCCAGCGCTCATACAGGCCGATAGCCACGTCGGCACCGGCCATGGCGGTCAGGCAACCGATGGCGCCGGCGGTCCAGATCGACATGCCGGCGGCGTAGCACAGCATCAAAGCCGAAACCCCGCAGACCATACACGCCCCGGAACGCAGGGCCAGGCGGCGGATCAACGACCAACCGCGGGCGCCCTCCTTGTCGGCCCGCCACATCTCGCCGGATACACCGCCGATCACTGCCAGTACGATGACCAGCCAGATAGGCATCTCCGCTAACGCTTGCTGTTCACTTGTCATGTCACGCCTCCTGGCTGAGCAATAAATAGTCCGTATTTCATTTACAAATGCTTGAGTAGGTAGGCATTCCAAAAAGCCCGGTCGCCCGGGCTTTTCAGTAATGATGTCCTCGGACTTTCGGCGCTACTGGCGCGGTACGGTCCTTTCCTCGATGTTTTTCCGACCACGATCCCTGTCTGCCGGATAACTGCTTTTGGTGCTTTACGCTGCACACCCGGGTCAGTTGCCAACCCTCTGAACCGTTAAGGCCGGTTCATCGCTGCCTGTTGTTGAAGCGTTGAAACTAAAGAGCGTCGGCATCCTTGCCGGTGTTGCCTGGCATCCCTGTCATCGCTTCGATGGCGTCCTTGCCGATGTTGCGTGCCTTCCTTGTCTTCCTTGGCAGCATCCTTGCCGCCTCCACCAGGCCTTGTTGGCTGGCTTGAGATGAAGAATATGCATGTATGCATATACAGTCAATGCACAAATGCATTTATTTTTGCTACAGGAATGCACGGATGCATTCGAAGCCTGGCGGGCTTGGGTTTTGCCGGTTTTCTATGGACGAAAAAAAACCCGCACATGGGCGGGTTTCTTCTTACGCGTGGAGGTTAGCGGGCGTACATGCCCCACCAGAAAACATGACCGAGGATGCTGATCTGCTCATCCTGGATATCCTGGAAGCTGTAGTCCTCATCGGGGTGTTCATCACGGTTGAAGCTGCGCAGGCGAATACCGGAAGGTAGGCGGTAGAGCTGTTTAACCCGCAACTGGCCGTTGTGATTGATGGCATACAGGTCACCATCCACGATATCGCCAATGCCGCTCTTGCCGGCATTCACCCCTACCGTGGCGCCGTCGCGCAATACCGGCAACATACTGTTGCCACGTACCGTCACGCATTTGGCCTGGTCGAACTGCACACCATTATGCCGCAGGCTGCGCTTGCCGAACCGCAGACTGGCTTTCTCACTTTCCTCGATGACGAATCTTCCTGATCCAGCAGCCAATTCAACCTCGCGCAGAAAGGGGATCGACACCTCGTCATCATTAACGGGGGTGTCGTCGTCCCACAGGCTTATGTCCTTGAGTTCCGAATGCATCGGGTCGCGCCCATCGTCGCGCACAACGCCCACTGCTGCGCGCCCGCGCAGGTAATCAGTACTGACGCGAAAATACTCGGCGATGCGCGAGATGTGTTTATCCGACGGATCAACGATCTTGCCGCTGAGGATCCGGGACAGTGTGGATTGAGGCACGCCGGTGCGCCGATGGAGCTCCGTGGGGGAGATCCGGTCGCGATCCAGCAGTTCTCTTAAGACGATAGAAACGTTGCGTTTTTGCATAACGCGGATAGTGACGGGAGTTTCTGAGGTTGGCAAATGCTAATTTGCATATTTATGCATTAAACATCCGACTTTCAATTAATTCGAATCAAAGTACTGTATATACACCCAGCTATCTGCATTCTACTATTCTGCCAGCTTGGTATTGCTGCCGATCAACACCTTGCATGTCGACAACTCAAGGCCTATGTATAAAACTCTTTGACAACGTAGCCAGCAACGACGGAGGTGCTCATGGCTTATTCAGCGCTAGCTGTTGCTAACGCCTTCATTGAACGCGCGAAGGAAGGCAAGGTTTCGGGCCTGACCCCGATGAAGCTGCAGAAACTGCTGTTCTATACACAGTCCTGGCATTTGCGCGAACGGGACCAGCCCCTGATGGATGACCACTTCGCCCGCTGGCAATATGGCCCGGTCATCCCGTCGCTTTACCATGAGTTGAAATCCTACGGTAATCGCCCGGTGACCGCGCTGCTCAGCAACCTGAAGCCCGACGCCGAAGACATTGTCTTCGTGACACCGAGGGTTCCTGAGAGCGATACCTACACCCATCGTTTGATTGACCGGATCATTAACAAATACGGCAAATGGTCCGGCACCCAACTGTCCAACCTGTCCCACGAGGACGGCACAGCCTGGGCCCTCAAGGGTGCCGACGGTTCCGCCATCGACTGGGAAGACATGGCAGCCCTCATTCACCCAAAGAGCCGCATCCGTGAGTGAAGAACTCGACAACCTGGAACTCACCCTGCCCCCCGCGGCAGGGCCTGACCAGGACACCCAAGCCGGTGGCGAGCAAGCCATAGGCACCGACGATGAAAGAAACCAGAACCTCAAAGACCAGAAGGCCGAACGGCAACTGCGCAAGAAGTATGCGGGACGTGCATTCTGGTTTGCCGCCTGCGGTGTGATCTTCTGGGCGGTTCTTTTGGTTTGGAATGGGTGGTCGACGTATTACTCGGATAAAGCGCCGTTCTCGGACAATGTATTGATTGCCATCACTACGGCGACTTCAATCAATTTGTTTGCGGCGTTTCTTGGGGTGATCAGAGGGTTGTTTCCGGCCAGTGGGCGTAGATCCAAATAGTCTGATCGTATTCACGACCCGCGTTTCTATCTCGTATTGAGATATGAATGCGCGTAGGTCAGCCCCTGATTTTCAGGGCTCTGACCGGATTGTCTAACGCTGCTGCAATGCCTGATTGAACCGCTAACCTGTGGCGAGGGCGCTTGCTCCCGCTCGGCTGCGTAGCAGCCATTTTCCAGGGACGCTTCGCGCTCCAGCGGGAGCAAGCTCCCTCGCCACGGTTATGTTGGTGTTTCTTGAGGCGGCACCGCTTTCGTGGTTTACCTGGCCGCTTGCGACCTGCGAAGGTCCAACCTCGCGTGTTAACCTTGCCGCCATCGCAAAAAATGCTGGGCCAAGCGCCCCCTTTGCCCCATCACTTTCAACGAATTTGCCTATTACCCAATGAGTAAAAACTCCTCAGATCTGTCCTCCCACACCCCGATTGTGTAGGAGTATGTGACGAATTTTGAGGGATCGGCCCGTGGCTGCGGGCTGTGACGCTCATTCACGGCAGGTTGCATAAATGCATAATGGGCATTAGATGGCATAGATTGGCGTACGGTTTGCCCCATTTATGCCCCACGAGAGTCCACAGAATCCCGCTTGCCCAATCATTCGATGTTGGATCGGGCGGTCTACCCTCCCACACCCCGGTCCCCATACTCAGCCTCTATAATCTTTTCGCGTTTCAGCAATTTCCAAGCAAGTTGAAATCACTGCCTGACAAGAGAGCGACTGGTACTATGCTTCTACTTTTTTCTCGAAGGGAGCTTACGCCATGCTTGGTGATTATTCGCTGTGCGATGTGCTTGAGAGGATGTATACCAACCAACTGGCCTTGGAGGCAGCCTTAATGGAGTTGACACTGCACCTGGAGCAGCCAGGCTCGTCAGAGGTTGGGAATAACGTTCGTGGCGCGCTTGACACGATTGGTGAAAACGCCGGCTACATCAAACAGGGCTTAGCCAAGCTCAAAGGCTCGAATTCCTGCTAAGTCTGAACCATCTCAGGTTTGTAGCCGGTGATTCCAGCGCCGGCAGCCTTAGGTGCTGACAGGCAGCAATCGGCTAAAAGCAGCCATTCAGGATCAATAAAATCAAGGGCGATTCAGTGCAACGCATACAGTGTGATGCTTGCCAGGAAAAAGCGAAGCTATTCTTTACTTAAAAAGAAAAAGCTATCCGAAAACACCGCACCATATGCCATATTTATGTCTGTAGTAAGGGGTAATATGTATTCGCTATGTCTGTATGGAAAGCCCTTTTTCATCTTTTGGTGATTTTCGGGCCTAGGTACAAAATTTTTATTTTGGTTTCGTTAGATGCTATAGGCCATTCAAAATGAAGACGGAAGTAACGGCGGCTAATTTTCCCATGCCAATGTGCGAAGATACCCCTCTGCTGATTCTCCGGATCTTGGAACGTCATTTCTGCTCTAAAGTCATTTTGGTTCGTTGGAGACTCCCCGGAGAAACGGGCGTTTGAGCCAGTGAAGTAATCGTCGATAATCTGTCGCGCAATTGGACCTTCATTGCCACCCGCGGCACGACCCCCCATATAGTCATTTAAGTGCTTTAATAGAACCAGAGCGCGGTCTGAAATTGCTATTTCAAATGACTCTTTTGAAAGCGCGGTATTGGTGAAGACTGAATCTGGGATTGTTAAATGTTCATACTCTGCACGTGCAAACTGGATAAGTTGCTCCCAGTTTGTTGGTGCCGGTCTAGAGTTAAGTACAGAAAACTCCAGTCCATCTAGCTCAAATAGATTATTTATATCATAACTGCCGATTCTATCATCGGGAATGCCGTGGTGGACGGTGAGTGGTGTTGTTGCAAAATCTGTACTTCCTCTTTTGAAACTGAAGGAAATTACAGGCATGCCGGCTTTGGCACGTCTTGTTGCTTCACCTAGACCATTATCCGTAACGTCATAGCCGTAACACTCGAAGTAGTCATCACCCTCCGGATGTCGATCGTCCTCTATAAAAGGGCCTCTTCGATCAAGCCATTGCAAAACTGATCGTCTTAGTTCGGGATTATTACTAGACATAATCGCCTGGCGAAAAGTTTGGTCAATTGTTATTTTGGCCTCAGCTATAGATTTAGTTAGATAAAGCGCTGCTTGAAGATTAGGGAGCCTGCTGCGGCAGGACAACAGGCCTTCAAGCAGTTGGAAAAAATCTGAGGCGCGGTGGAACTGACCTTGTAATGATGTATCGTTTATATACCAGCGCATAATTAGCCCCAGCCGGCTAATAGATTCATGTCTTTCTCCGCCTGGTCAAAAAATCCATCTGGCCAGTTGCTAACTCGTCCATCTCTATTTACATTTAAAGTTTGTACGCCATGGCCCGACTCTCCCGCTCCAGTGAAAAAATGGATGCGCAAATCTTCGGGTGCTAGTACGGACTCCTTAATCGCCAAGCGTAGCCCATTGAGCAAGTGGTCGCTGTGCGTTTCCACTATAAGTTGAACTCCTGCGGCAGCAAAATGTGCAATAATTTTGCCCATTTGAGACTGCGCATAAGGATGAAGGTGGGCTTCTGGACTATCGATCACAACTACTTGTTGGTCGGATGCGGCCAAGAGCGAAACAAGTATGGGAAATACATATGAAAAGCCATAGCCTACGTTTGTAGGTTTGCGCCATGGTCCAAACTCGGAAATTCGAAACTGCAAGCCATATGTGGACAGGTTCGGATAGTGCTGAACGTTTGCCTGCGCATTTGGAAACAAACTTGAGAACCATGAGTCGAATTGTTTTCGGAAGCTAGTAGAAGACTCTCCCGGATACATACGTGACGCAGAAACTTCATTATCTGCATACTTGCTGTACCAGTAGGAAGCGTACCTACCATCTGCACCTACATCTACGTCCCCTTCTCTGAACCAGTCCGGGGCAGGATAAGCATCCTCTGGTCCAGTGCGCGTAGCGCTAAGATAAGATAAACCCATCAAAAGTTCTGTCGTGTTGTATTCGTATTTTTGATGTTCAATAGGAATTTCTGATTCTATTGAATTTTCGGTATCAATCTCTAAAGGTGGTGTTGCAGCTTCACCTACATCTTCATCTCGGTCGACCGGCCAGGTCGACTCTTGTAGTTCAAGCTGACGATCTACCGCTCTAGCAGTTGCGCTCCAAGTTGTAATTAGAGATCTATCTTCGAGCTTGAAAACGAGGCTTGAAACGGATGCGTCTGTTGGCAAAATGTCGCCTACAGTACCCAGCTTTATAATTGGGCCGTTAAGTGGAAATGAGTTCGTAAAGAGTCTTGCTCTTACAGACTGAGACAGGAGAAGTAGCGGCTGGACTGCGCTTGATTTACCCCCCGAGTTAAAACCTGTCAACAAGGTAAGCTGCGCAAGTTCAAGTCGTAGGTTCCGAAAACATTTAAAGTTCTCGACTTCAAGAGCTGTAATCATAAGGTCATTGCCTGGAATAGGGCGCTTTCCATAAGTTGGAAGCGCTTGTGCACCGATGCCGTGCTATTTGTGGAGTACGTTATGGACCGTACGAACTCTTCGTTTCGCAATAGGTCAGTAATGGTTGATTTCACAATGCTTGCTCTTTGATGAAGTTCGGCATACGGATAATCAGTAAGCACTACAGAGCAAACCTCAAATAGAGATATATTTATTACACTTCTATTTCCATAGAAATCGCTCGCCAATGATTTCCGAAACGCATGGTCTTTAAAAAGCTCTCGATTTATGACCATAGCTTGTTCGAAAAGTGAGAATAGTTGTTCCAAAATGACTGGCGGAAATTGTGAAAGTCTTTTTAACCCCTCAGCTAGAAAACTATCCATGTCTCCGGTGAGGTAATTTCGCCAACCGATGATCTTAAAGGCACAGAACCTATTTATAGCCTCTCTATCGCGCATAGTCTTGGCGTTAAGGGACTGTCCTGTGGCTGAACGGAAATTATCATTCTCTGCGGCATACTTTAGCCACTGAGTAGCTGGGCCGTTGTAAAGTGCATTTCGCATCTGCTGCCTAGTCAGCGGCTCTCCGCTATTTACACGCTCGAATATATCAAGTCGTGCGCGCTCCGGTGCTTTTGCATCAAGAATATACATGGTTAGCTGCGTATCTAATACGCGCTCTTGCAGATTTATCGGCAAGTCACTGAAGCTTCTTCCTTCTAATAGATGGTTGGTCGATGTATTTCGGGATAGCCCTGAAAGCCTGAATTGGTCATGAAGAAATCGTACAAATGTGGTTAGCCGTTGTAAGCCGTCGACCACAATGATTCTTCCGTCAGGTGCTTCAGCAACGTAGAATACTGGAAGTGGAATTCGCATCACGCAGCTTTCAATAAGCTTTGACTGTTTACCAATTGTCCATACAAAGTCCCGTTGAAAATCAGGATCGAGAATATACCTTTCGTTGGCTATTCTAGAGACAACCTCGTTGACGGATCTTGATTCGGTTCTAACAAACACCGCATCTAAAGGGTAGTCTCCCCAGCCCTCAGCAGAGTCGTAATCTACTCCCTCTACGTCTTGACTCATGTTCATTTCAATCTCTTCATTGCTACGTGCCCTAGAGCCTGTTCCGCTCATCATCTTTGAAGTGGAACGCCTCACCCAATACTAGGCCTAGCTTGCCTTCAGGCTAGCCTAAAAATTGTCAGAAGCCATTTTACGCTCATTCGTGCTTGGCGGTCTCGATGATGTCTTTTTTCGGGGTGTTGGCATCATTCTCAATATTTAGGGTCTGTGTCGTGTTTGCAACCGTTTTAGCGAACAGCCTTCAATACAGAAAGGGTGACCTTGGGCCGACTGGCCGCATTTGGCCGAAAGCAGCAGCCATTACCTACAGGCTACAGACCAAAGCTGATCCAGCTTGGTTGTGTAGCTTTGACTCAGCAATTCACGCCGCATGGCCCAGTCAGGATCTGTCGGCACGCTTGCAGAGCGGAGCGTGCCCCTTCCCCAGCGAACATTGATCTCATCCAGAACTGTCATTAACCGTGTTGTTTCGGTCGGCTGGGACTGGGCGAACAGATCATCGGTGTACTCACCGGGCTGACATAGATTGAGCAACATCACCTCTGCCTTGCTGTACTTGAAGCCTGACCGGAATATTCGCTCAAGCGCGCCTATCGCCGCCTGGGTTAGCAGACGAACGTCATCAGTGGGGTACGGCATATCTACCAGCACACCGTTGGCAAATTTCGCCTCCTCAGGATTGAACATCCCGGTGCGTATACTCACGCGCACCTTCTTGCACAGCGAGTTCTGGGCGCGAAGCTTCTCAGAAGCTCGCATCATGTAGGTGGCCACCGCTTCTTTGATAGGCTGCAGCTCCGTCAGCCGCTGGCCAAACATCCGACTGCAGCAGATCTCTTGCTTTGGCGGATCCGGCTCGTCCAGCTCCAAGCAAGGCGTACCGCCCAGCTCCCTTGCCGTCTTCTCGATCACAACGCTGAACTTCTTACGGAGCGTCCATGGGTCCGCCTTAGCCAAGTCCATTGCAGACCTTATGCCCATCGTATCGAGATGAAGTTTCATCTTTCGGCCAACGCCCCACACCTCCGCCACGTCCGTATTACGCAGCACCCAGTCCCGCTTAACCGGGTCGGTGATATTGACCACACCACCGGTCTGCGATTGCAGGCGCTTCGCGGTGTGGTTTGCCAACTTTGCCAGGGTCTTTGTATGAGCCATACCAACACCAACAGGTATACCGGTGCAGCGAAGTACCTGAGCCCGGATTTGCCGGCCTAACGCATCCAAACCACCGACACCGGTCAGATCGGCGAATGCCTCGTCAATGCTGTACACCTCAACTGCCGGCACCATCGCCTCAATCAGACTCATGACGCGCTCGCTCATGTCCCCATACAGCGCATAGTTAGAGGAGAACGGGACAATGCCGTGTTGCTTGAGCTTGTGCTTGATCTGAAAATAAGGCTCGCCCATCTTGATGAACGGCTTCGCGTCGTAGCTGCGCGCGATGACACAGCCGTCGTTATTGCTCAGCACCACAATGGGCACTTTCGCCAAGTCCGGCCGGAATACCCGCTCGCAACTGGCATAGAAGCTGTTGCAGTCGACCAGCGCAAAGGTCGGTTGCTGCTTAGACATGGCTGCGCACTGTGCTGGTGATCACACCCCAGATTGACAACTCATCCCCTTCGAGAACGTACCGCGCCGGATATTTGGGGTTCTCCGACAGCAGGACCACCTCCCGGCCGCGCTTACATAGACGCTTGCAGACGGGCTCATTGTTCAGCAGCGCCACCACCACATGCCCATGAGCAGGCTCAATGGCACGATCCACCACCGCGAGATCACCTTCGAAGATACCAATCCCCTGCATGCTTTCCCCGGTGATTGCTACCAGGTACACATGAGGTGCGCGGATATTCAGAACCTCATCCAATGAGATGTGCTGTTCAATATGATCCGCTGCCGGCGATGGAAAACCGGCTGGGACCTGGAACGAACACATAGGCAGCTTCGCGCCTGCCTCAGCGATAGGACCTAGAATGGTGAAGCTCATAATGCGACCTTTTACAGATACTGTACGAATGTACAGTTAACTTTGTAGGGCGCTTGCGGTCAATTTTTCTGTAGGGGATTTCGACAGGCGGAGAGGTGCGTATGTGCGGACGATTCGTGCAGTACGAAGGGATGGCCATCTTCATTGACGAACTGAGCCCCCAGATAGAGCTGTTCAGCGGTTACGACGCTCAGTCTATTGACCGCTACAACGTCGCCCCGTCGACACGGGTGCAGATACTGCACGCAGCAGAGAATGGGCTGCATATCGATGCAGTCAAATGGGGATGGGCGCCGTTCTGGGCCAAGGGCAAGCGCCCCGATCCGATCAACGCCCGTGTAGAGACGGTCACCACGGGAAAGTTTTTCAAGCAACTTTGGCCGAATGGTCGGGCCCTGGTGCCGAGTGAAGGGTGGTATGAGTGGGTCAAAGACCCTGACGAACCGAAGAGAAAGCAGCCCTACTTCATTCGCCTGAAGAGTCAGAAACCCATGTTCTTTGGCGCGCTTGCCCAAGTTCATCCTGGCCTGAATCCCCACGACGGCGACGGGTTCGTGATCATCACCGCCGCCAGTGACCAGGGCATGGTGGACATCCACGACCGCAAGCCGTTGGTGCTGACACCTGAGCATGCCAGGGAATGGATCGATCCCAGCCTTACTCCAGCCCGCGCCGAGGAAATAGCAAAGGAATGTTGCCAGCCAGTGGATGACTTTGAGTGGTATGCCGTTGGCAAAGCAGTGGGGAATGTGAAAAACCATGGATCTGATCTACTGCTGCCGGTGCCATCCAAGGATTTTTGAGGCTATCAGAACAGCCCTCCCAATGCGGCGGGCTCCCAGTTCATGATCACCAGTTCACCTCTAACCTCACTCTTTCCTTGCCGTTGGTTCGATGTGGTGTATCGAATGTCCACCATCTCAAAGTGAAACCCCTCAAACACCCGCCGGATATCAGGGTGATCGTTGATGCTGACCATCACCTTGCCTTTGCAACGCCGCATAAAGTCGGCCATGCGCTCGTAATTCTCAAATGGGAAATCCACGCCATAGCCGGCCGTCTGCCAGTAAGGTGGATCCATGTAGTGGAACGTATGGGCACGGTCGTAGCGCTCGGCACATTCAAGCCAGCCCAGGTTTTCAACAAAAGTGCCGGACAAACGCTGCCACGCTGCAGACAGGTTTTCCTCGATCCGCAGCAGGTTAATGGCCGGGCCGGTCGTTGCAGTGCCGAACGTCTGTCCAGTCACTTTGCCGGCAAAGGCATGGTGCTGCAGGTAGAAGAACCGGGCGGCGCGCTGGATGTCGGTGAGGGTTTCCGGGCGGGTCATCTTCTGCCACTCGAACACTTGCCGGGAACTCAGCGCCCATTTGAACTGGCGGACGAATTCTTCAAGGTGGTTCTGCACGACGCGGTACAGCGTCACCAGGTCGCCGTTGATGTCGTTGAGGACCTCAACCGGTGCTGCCTGGGGACGCATGAAGTAGAGCGCGGCGCCGCCGGCAAACACTTCAACGTAGCATTCGTGTGGCGGGAAGAGCGGGATAAGACGGTCGGCCAGGCGGCGTTTGCCGCCCATCCAAGGGATGATGGGTGTAGACATAAAAAGCAAGACCTTTGCTGTATGGATAAACAGTGCTAGGCTCGCTCCGCTTTGTGCACGAAGCAGGAGCCTTGGCTGGACTTGCAGGGACGATCTGCGGGGAAGGTGGCCGGGTGGGATGTTGACGCATCCTGCCCGACCGCTCCTTTTACTTCGGTGTAGAAACCTCTTTTGCGTAAGCCTGACAGGCTCGCAGGGCGATCAATCCTTGGTCGCCGACATCGGTGATGCCGATAATTCGTTGAGCATGCGCTGGGTCAAGTTGGGCTCTTGTGGTGCCATCAACCACGCGGCCGGTGCCGGTGGTGGTTGGCATTGCACAGCTGCCGGTGGTTTCGGTAGCGGCGAGTACGACTGACAACCGCAGATCAGCAGTAGCCAGGCGATCACGCAGGCGAGCCTGCTTGGTTTGCTCATCGGTCAGTTCCTTGTGGTGGGTTTCATCTTTGTTCTGCAGGCGTAGCTCCAGGGCCAGGCGTTTTTCCCGCTCGATGCGCTGCAGGTCAGCAGACGCTTTGGATATCTCGTTGAGGGTGTCCGCCTGCAGCCGGGCCTGGCGCTCCAACACACGGCCATAACGCCAGTCCTGCGCAGTCCAGGCCAACGCCGCGGATCCGGCGGCGACCATCAGCAATAAGCCGCCGACGACAGCGATACGAAACTGCGCGGGAATCAGGTCGAAGAGACGCATAACACCGCCCTCGCCCTACCCCACAGCTGCAGCCGATCCTCCAGGCCGTTGAGGCCGCCATTGATCCGGCGGGTGATGGTGTTGAACTGGTCCTGATCCGCGAGCGCATTCAGCCCATTCATCGACCAGAACCACGCCGCCGACTCTGCAGCCCATTGCGGCTGCTCGAGCAGCTCCGGTGTGCGCAACAATCGTTCATCGCCGAACAGCGCCAGACTGCAGCGCAGGTAGTTATCGTGACCGGTGACCTGAATCAGGCCGCGACCACGGTAGCGCTGACCATCACCGTCGGCGTCGGGAGTGTTACCGAGCTTGGCCGCCAGGGCGCCGGTGTCGTATTTGCTGAGGTACTGATCGCTGCCCAGTTCGCGTACGTATTGCAACTGACCGGATTCGTGGCCGACCTGGGCGAGGAATGCGGCCTGGCGCTTGGGTGTATTGATCTTCCTGTTGATCATCGCTGCATTTAGAGCAGATACAAAAACGCCCGCTTGGCGGCGGGCGTTGGGCATGATGCGTTGAAGTTGTTGCTCGGTGATGGGCATGGCGCCTCCTGAGTTCGTCGTTGCGGGTCTGTCGATTGCGTTAGGCGGTTACGGCACCGTCAGCACCGTGAGCGGCTTTTTCTGTTTCTTACCTTTGGCCTTGGCTTTGCCTTTTTTGCCGGCGTTGCACTCTACCGTGGTGGACCAGCCGGCCTGGGTGAACACCTGCTCCACCGAGTCCACCAGAAAATCCCCATCCAATCCGTCCTTGAAGCCCTGCGCGTTGATATGGCGCTCGGCAAACAAGTCGGTGCGCCCCACCATCTCCAGCCGAACTGCTGCAGAGGAACGGTTGAACGCATTCAGCCGTGCCTTGGCAGCCTGTTCCGCTGCAGACTTGTTGGGATGGATATGTCGGTCGGTATGTACCGGCGGCATGCCTTCCGGGGCGTCATCATTGCCCAGCTCCAGGGTTACCAGCTCGCCGCTCTTTTTGTCCTGGTAGCGTGTCTTGACCGCCTTTTGCGTGGTGCGATCAGCGAAACGAAACTGCCAGCGGCTGACATCGCTTTTCCTGATGGTGACCACGCCGAGGGTTTTGCCGCTCGCGCTCTGGCCCGCTTGACGCTGCATCACCAACAGCTTGCCGTCGGCGACCTTGGCGGTGCAGTCGTATTGCTTGGATAAGCGAGTGATAAAGTTGAAGTCGGATTCGCCGATCTGGTCGACCCGAGGCACCATAGTGGTGATGGAACAGACTGGTTGCCAGCCGTTGCGAGCGGCCACGTCTGTCACGATCTGCGCAAGGGTGACGTTTTCCCAGCTACCGGTGCGGGTGGTTTTACCAGATCCGCGCATGTCGCTGGCTTTACCGCGAATCACGATGGTGTCCGGCGGGCCGGATGCTTCGACCTCATCCACGATATAGCGGCCCAGGCGCGTCAGGCTGTTGCCGGCGTAGCCCAGGTAGATCTCAATGCCGGCACCGCGCTTGGGCAGTGACACAGCACCATCGCGGTCATCGATACGCAGCTCGAAGTCATCCGACTCCATGCCGGGTTTGTCGACGGTGCGCAGGGACAGCAGGCGGTCGTTGATCAGGGTCGTGATATCGGTCCCGTCCGCGACAATTCTAAAAGTTGGTTTCATTTCGATACCCCAGAAACGACAAAGCCCCGCAATGCGGGGCTTCGTCATGAATGGGTGCTCAGTTGATGTCGAGCACCACCAGGCTGTCCTCTCGAACAGCAATACAGCTTTGACACACAGGGCAGGCGAAGACGTCGGTCTTCGGCTCGATGACCATCGACTTGGTACACGCCGGGCAACTGCCGACTACCTGGGTTTCACGGAAACCGAAGGTTTTCCACAGCGTGGCGAGGATCACGCCTACGGCCAAAAACCAACCGACGATGGGAATGAAGGCTAGGAGGATCGCCCCCACAATGCCGAAGAAAATCCAATTCATCCGATAGCCCAATTCAGCCCAGATGCCCCGTTTTACCGTCCTTAACACTGTTGATCTTTCCATGAGGCGTCCCGCGCTCGATCCAAAAGGGGCGAGTCTATCGGCGACAGCCCTATGGGGCAATCGGCCATCAGTCCCACAGCTGCACGGTTTCGTCCGTGACCGGAGGAAGGTCTGGGAAGACAATCAGCAACCCGGCTTTGAGCGGTTGCAGCTGGTCGGCCAGTCCTTGGTTGTGGGCCAACACCGCCTCCACGGTGCCGTTGAGGTGTCCGTAAAGCTGGTTACATAGGGTATCCAGCACGTCGCCGTCAGACGTTCTGCAGGTCATCGCCATATCGTACAAACTCCAGGGTAAATACTTGCTTGCGCGGGATCCCGCCCTGCAGCAGCGCGCTCTGTTCTTCGTCGAGGTTCTTCAGGCACCAGGTGCCCAGCACTTCCCCGTAGCCGGTGGTGAGGGTCAGTGGCAGCAACTGGGCCCCGATGCTGCGCAGGGTATCCAGTTGCTTGAGCCCTCCTTTGAAGCCCGGATAGATCGAGCCTTTTAGGGTCATTTTTTCCTCGCCCATTCCGATGGCCTGTTGCGCCGGTCGACGGCTGAGGCGTTCTTGCGCAGCCCAGCGAAACTCCGTCTGCCGGCGTAACTCGTCGAAGGCCGCCGTATCCAAGTTGAAGTAGTAGGGCTGAGTGTTTGGCTTGAGCGGCTGGATAATCAACAGGTGAGGAAACGGCTTCACGGCTTCAGCGAGAGGAGTCTGAGACAGCCCCAGGGCTTCGGTCGGTAGAACGTTTGCCAACGATGGGCTGACCTTCCCTGCCACCTTATTGATAGCGGCGCCGGCTTTGGCGGCTTGTTCTTTGAGGACACCCAGACGCTCGTCTATTTGAGAGGCTGCCCGCGAAGCTCGGCTGTATGTCTCAACCACTGCGCCGACCTTGGCCTGTGCTGCACCAATCCCCCGCATGACACGTTGAAGTTTTTCACCTGCACCTGGCGGTAGGAACGGCACATTTTCAAGCTCAGCAGCTGCGCCAGTGATCTCGCTGATCGCGCCGTTTACCGGTCCCATAATCCCATCAATGCTCCGTCGGCCCGCCTCGCCCGCGCTGACCAGGTATTTGAAGCCGGACTGCATCTGCTCCAGATATTCCATGATCCCTCCTTATGTATGGGCGTCATCGTAGAGATTACGTCGGGCTTCCTGCTGTGCGGCGTCATTCAGTGCGCGCTGCATCAGGGGTAGAAGCTGCTGAACAAATTGCTGTGGATCCTTGGCATCACCCTCGACCGTGACCGGCATGTTCAGCGAATAGCTGAACTTTTGGTCCACTCGAGCAGGTTCTGGCTTAGGTGCCGCAGGTGCCTGAATAACTAGATTGGCGGGTTTTGGAACAACAGGCGCCGCCAGTGAGCGAGTGACGTCGCCCAACGCTTGCCCCATTGGCATCATCGGTGCTGTTGGTTTCGGCGTTGCTGTTGCAACCAGCGTCTGCTGTCGCAACGGAGGCGCGGCGACGCTATTTACCGGCACCGGTACCGCCTGAATCAGCGGTTTTATGACCGGTGACAAGGGAGCGACAGCCGTTCCGATATCCTGCACTGCAGGTGCTGGCTGAGTCGACACAACAACAGGTTGCCGAGCAGCGAAATTATTCGCCATCGTTGCCAGGCTGGGTACCGCTGGCCCAGGTCGCGGCGCCATCAACATCGGTGTAATTGGTGCGGCGGTCGCTTTGGGTTTGTCACTGCCGAACATCGACAACCCAGCCCAGCCCCCCAGTTGCTGACCTCCGATGCTCCCAAGGTATGCCCCCACCATGCCGCCGATGGCTGTGCCAATGATGGGTACCACTGAACCAATGGCAGCGCCCGCAGCCGCACCCGCCATGGTGCCGGCAAGTGTTCCGGCGGCCTCACCATAGCCCTCCGCTTTTTCGTCCTGCGTTTCAGCAGTCAGGTAGGTGTTGAGCACCATGCTGCCGGCCTCGACCAAGGAGGCGCCCGGAACTACTTTGGCCGCTTTACCAACCTTACCGACACCCCCGGCGACCGAGGTCAGCATCTTCGTTCCAGGCCCTGGCAAAACAGGAGGACGAGGCGCTGGAACCGGTGGCCGTAAAGCCGGCGCAGGCACGGGAGGTGTCGCTGGTCGAATAGCCAGAGTACGTGGCTGAACCGGCGGACGCTGTGCAAGCGCAGGTGCGCGTGGCGCACCAACCGGACGCGGTGACCGTGGCGGTGCCGTTGGACGGCGCCGCGAAGCCCTAGGAACAGACGGTTTTCGGTTTCGACGCCGTGCCGACCGTGATTTACCCATGCCGCCCATGGACGCCATATTCACGACAAACACACGCTGGATGCCGCTCACCGGCTCTGTGGCATCCCCTCCGCCACCCACCGCGTCTTGAATCATCGAGACGATATCGATACCCGTGGCAACAGGATCCAAACCACCCGCCTTCGGATCCGCCCCAGCACCACCCTTACCTCGCAAGGCGACAGCAGCTTTTAGTCCTTTCTCCACCACCGACAGCGTCGTACCACCTTTGCCCTTGGCTGCACCGACGCCTGCATTCGAATTGGTGACAAACACCTTTTGCACACCAATTGCTTTTCCGCCCAAACCGCCACGCGCCAAATTAATCAGGCCCTTGCCGATCTTGAATGTCTGAAACGCTGCCACTGCTGCGCCAATCGCACCAATAGCTACCGTCGTACCGCTGACGATTTTCGGAAACTCATTCGCAAGGCCCGCCATGCTATTGCCAACTTTGGTCAAGCCATCGGCGGCCAGGTCGGTGAGCGGTCGTAACGCATCACCGAGGCTGGTCATCGTCGCTTCCATGCTCGATGTCGCCGCGCTCCACTTGGCGTTGGATGTCTCGCGAGCTTTCGCCGCGTCGGACTCGATCTTGGCCTTACCATCGGTTTTCTTGATGGTGGTCATGTTGTCTTTGATCGTGTTGCCGTACTTGATCTGGGCGAGCAAGCCATCACTGGCGCTCTGGTCACTGACGATATTCGCCAAACCCGCCGCCTGGATCAGCGCGACCATCGCCTGCTCTTCTTCGGCGCTACCATCCTTGGACGCCTTGATCTTGGCCTTGAGCCCCGCGACCTTCTTGGCCGTGGCCGGATCCTGTTTCTGGATCAACTGTTCACTGAGCATGATGAAGGCTTCAACCGGGTTGGACGCCTTGCCGCTTTTGGTAGCGGCCAGAATCGAACTCGTCAGGTCATAGCCTTGTTTCGCGAATCGCTCCTGGCTGGTGCTGCTGATCACCGCGTTGAGCAAGTTGTTCATGTTGGTCGCAGCAGCAGCCGCGTCCTGGGTCTGCGAGAACTGCGACTGCAGGCTCGCGCCGAGGAAACGCACGGCCTCCGGGCCTTCCATACCCAGGCGTTTAATCGTGCCGAGCAGTGCCGGCATGTACTTGGCCATGTCCTTGGGGCCGAACGCACCAATGTCACCCGCAGCGGCCACCTGACCCAGCATGGCGCCCATATCTTCCTTCTTGACCCCAGCCTCCTTGAAGGCACTGAACAAGGTGGCAATGGTTCCGGCCTCCATGCCCTGGCCGTCGACCAGGTCAGCAATCAGCGGCGCATAGTCCACCGACTCCTCCCAGTCGATGCCCTTCTCGATCAAGCCACCGACCGCCCGAGCGAGAGCCTGCTGCCCCATCCCCTTCTTCGCGGCCACCTCACTGATCTTATCGGCCATTTTCTGTTCGGCGTCTGTGCCGGCAGTGTGTGCCCACAGCGCCATCTGCCGAATTTGCGTCTGGTAGTTGGCCGATACCTTGGTGGGAATGGCGATCAAAGCAGTAGCAGCCGCCGCCTTACCCAACGTGCCGGTAAGGCCCTCTTTGCCATCTTTGACCTGAGAGTACCCGGTGGCTTTCAGGTCGGCCTTGCGAGCGACCTGCTCCATGCTCTGATAAGCCTTGGCGAGGTTACGCACCTCAACACCCTGCTTTTTCAGGGTACTGAGGTTGGATTCCAGTTTGCGCAGCAACGTACTGGCACCAGCGGCGCCGCTGTCATTGGCCTTCTTCCATTCCTCCCGCAGTCGGATGGTGTCGCCAATCGTGCGCTGCAGCACCCGAGCCTTGGTGCCTTGAGCTTCCAGCTGCTTGATCCGCCCCTGCACATCCTTGAAGGCTGTGCCCACCGTGGAGCTGACGGCGCCGCCAATCACCAGGCCGAGCGCGAGTTTGTTTGCCATGTCGTGGCTCCCTGTAGCGAGTGATTACGGTAGGTGGCTCAATCCGAGAGCCACCAGACCATCTCGGCAAACGGCATGGCCTGAATCTCGGCGGCGGAAAATCCGGTTTCCGCCGCCAAGCGTTTGGCCGCCAGTTTCAACAGCGCGGGGTTAAATCCCGTCGTCCTGCACCAGGCGAAAATAACCGGCCTGCAGGCGGTGGTAGTCCACCAGCTTCAGGCCCTCCAGGTCCTGCTGACCGGCTTCGCAAAGGCCGGCGAACAGCATCAGCTCGCGCTGTTCTTCATCGTCGCCCGACGCGCGATCAGCAGCGCGCACTTCGCGCACCGTGGGTGAGCGAATCGTCAGGGTATCAACGGTCACGCCGTTGACCTCAGAGGGCCGAGACAAGGTGATGGTGGCGTTTTCGGCGGTGAGCTTCAGCCAGGTAGGGAGTTTTTTCAGTTCAGAGGTAGCCATTCGATAAATTCCTTAGAGGCCCAAGTCGCTGCGCATGGATGCCAGTTGATCTACACCGTCGATCACCCGGATCGAGGCGACCATGTCAATTTCGTAAATGAGGCGGCCAGCGATCTCCAGCTTGTAGTAGCTGACGGCAATCGAGTACTTGAACTCGGCTTTGTCGCCTGGCTTCCAGTCGCCTGGGTCCAGCTCTTTGAGCATGCCGCGCAAGGTCGCCACCACTGCTGTGGTCTGCCCTTTTTGCCCTTTGAACGAACCGCGATAAACCCCGTTGAAGGCGGTTTGATCGGACAGCCCAAAAAACTTCATGGCCTCGCGGCGCACGCCGTTGGTGGTGAAACTGGCCTCCATCTTTTCCAGGCCCATGTCCATCTCGATAGGGCCAGCCATGCCGCCACCGCGATATTCGTCCGTTTTAACCACCAGCTTCGGCAAACTCAGGCTGGGCACATCGCCCTTGAAGTTGATGCCGTCGACGAACAGGTTGGTGTTGAAAAGCACTTGAGGAATCATTGTGCAGCCTCCTTAGGCGGCGGTTTCCAGGACTTCGGTGAGCCACTGATTGGTGACCTCGACCCGGAAAATCGGGTTCTCGGCAGGCGGTACGTCGGTGAAACGGATGTTCCAGTAAACCTTGCCCTGCTCCAACTGGCTGACGGTGTTCAGTTCGGTGTCGGCGAACACCTCGAAGTTGATCACCGCGCCCTGGTTTTTCAGGTCCTGCATGAATGCCTGCAGGCCGTCGGTGACATCCTTGATGTAGGTCTTGGTGATGCCACGGTCGACCGCCCACTTGTGCCCCGCCAGGATTGCGTCCATGACGATGTCGACCGTGCGCACACGGGTAACAAACGCCCACTTGGGATCCGCTGACAGCGTACGGTTACCCCACAAGCGATACCCGCCGTCGCGGATGATGGTGGTGATGTTGGCGTTGTTGAGCAGGTTGGCCCGGCAGGTTTCGTCGCCATCCAGAAACTCGACCGGCCGCGAGGTGCCGGTGATGCCGACGAACTCCTTGTTCGATGGCGACGACCAGAAGCCATACTCGGCATCCGTCCACGCAAACAAACCAGCGGCGAAGGCCGAGGCAGGCGCGTTGACGGTTTTGCTCTGCAGCGTGTCCCACAGCTGCACGCCCGGATCGACTAGGAAGCAACGCTTGCTGCCGAACTCCTGGGCGTAGACCATTGCGGCTTCGTCCGTGGTGTTCGGCCCGTCGAGAATCGCCAAGGCCCGAAGCTTGCCGGCCAATGCATCCAGCGCAGTTGCAACCGCCTGGGTCGCGGTATGACCTGGAGCAATGAGCAGCCGCGGTTGGGCGTTGAACCGGCTTTTGCCGTCCAGCAGTGCCTGCATGCCAGTACGCTGCCCCGATGCCAGAACGCCGCCAATGATTGAGGAGGTCTGCTGAGCAGGGTCTTCAACTTTGGCAACGCCGCAGCCAATGACCACGGCTTTCGCACGGACGAAAATCGCCTTGCATGCACGCGTGATTGCCGAGTCTTCGCCCCAAGCGGCAACCGCTTCACGCTCACTGGTGATCAGCGTCAGTTCGTTGGGTTTGGCGGATGCCGCTGGCACCACAGTAAAGGTGTCGCATAGCCCAATAATGGACGACGACGGCAGCGCAATGGTCCGTGCCCCGGTATCTACCAAGGTGACGGTAACGCCGTGAAAACGACCGGAAGAGGCCATAGGAAGTGATCTCCAGAAAGAATAAAGCCCCGCACAGGCGAGGCTCTAAGGATTAACAACGGATACAAAAACGCCCCGACAATGCGGGGCGCTATTGGGTTTGCAAAACGATCCAGGCTGGTTTTTTAGGACGATACTTTAGAGTCGGAAATTTCGAAGATTGCGGCCAATCGCGCAGGGCCTGCACGTAGTCCAACAACTCGCCCGATTGCTCAGGTGTCAGTGTTGTCGGTCGATTCGAATCCACTTCATCACGGTGACGCTCACGCAACCATTTGACGCTTTCAATTTCGGCATCGCGCCATTCCCTTTCAGCTATAGCAGGATCAACACTGAAGGCCGGTTCGGGTACGCCTCCCACAGCTTTCCATTTTTCGTATTCAATCCAAAACCGATGCTCACGCGGCACCGTCGCACCGTCAGAAAGTTGAATGACCGTATCGGGATTTTCAGTAAGCCGATAACTCATGATGACTCCTATAGCTCAGCATCTGCGGTTGCATGGATGTAATAAGTTTGAGCGGCAATACCTACGTCACTGTTATCTATAGAAGCCTGGCGAGTACCCACGATCAGCGCCCGAGCATTTTCAGTTGAAATCAAATCGCTACCGGAGCGCCATTGACCGTCCGCCCCGCCACCCATGGGTCTGTATAAACGAATGCTCGGGGTTGTTCTCTTTTCCACCCTGAACGCCCAGTGACCTACAGGCTGACTGCTAGAACCGCCCTGGCCGACGTAGACAATGGAAATCAAGGCCCCGGAAATATCGACGCCATTTTTTGGCGCGATATTCTGCGAGAACGTTTTTTCGAAGTATCGCTGGCAGAGAATCAGTTCTTCAGCGATTGGACGCCGATCAAACTCAGTAGCGATATAACCGCTCTCCAGCTGCACACAGGCTAAATCTAAACTGTAAGCGCCCTTTCCCTGGCTACCATAAACCAACTCCAGGTAGTCCCCATCAAAGGCCCTTTTTTTACCCTTGATAGAGGGAACCTCTAATGTGACTACATACTTTTTAAACTCGGTCGTCACGTCAATTTCTACGCCAACCCCGACGCCGCCATCTGAACCACCGGCACCAAAGGATTGACGCAAGACCACGCCACACTTGTGGCTAATCGACGAGCGCATATAGAACGAAACCGTCACGCTTTTGCCTGCGCAAGTTTCTACGCCTTCTATCTTCTGGCTGATGTTCACACCATCACTGCTGCCCGTTCGCGTAACCCTTAAGCCATAACGCCCCTCGTTAAATCCTGCTCCTGGCTCAAAAGCCAGACGCTCCCATGTAGCGGTCGAATTGGTAGGCATATAAACGCTCCAGCGGTCAGGACCGTACAATGCCTGGGCTGGCCCTGAAGCATTGCCAACTTGGCCAGACGTACCGCGCTGCCAGATATCAAAGTTGCCATTGATTAACCGATTTTTTCGGTAAACCTGCGCGGGAAAGTCCTGCTTGTCGCTTTCAATCTGAGCTCGTAACGCCTCAGTGTTGACTACCCGCCGGGAGCGGTCATCTATAGGAGTCGTAGGCGCGTTTTGCCCACCAAGCCATTGGAAGGCCAGGGGCGACGTGCCAAGCACCAGCGGGCCGTCACTGACCAGTTGCCAGATAGAGTCGGCATTTGTCGTGCCGCGCTCCACCGTCACCATCAGCCCCGACGTCACCTTATCGCTACTATCCGCGTCGCTTGCGCGCACCCAACTGTCTGCGCCAACCACATAAATACCGTTGTCTTTTGGCTGCGCCTGATTTTTCACCAGAACACGCGCCCCAGCAGGCACCGCAAAGCCATCGATTTGCTGAACGCCCGCCAGAACTACAGGTGCCGAAGTTGCGACCAACACCGATTGCTTAAAATCCAGCTTATTGATTGCATTCGCCAGGGAATCATCAACATATTTTCGAGTCGCCGTTACTACAGACGGGTCTATCAACAACACAACGTTGCTGGAACTCTTAACCACAAAGTTCATTCGTAATACTTGCGTCTTACCAGACCCCTGGGATAGCAACGACTTATAGCTTGGCGCGCAATTGGCGACGGCAACCAAATCGCCGTCCGAATCGAAAAGCCCTAGCTCGCGAATCCAGAATCCACCTTCATCCGCCGGAATAATCTGCTCCGCGATAAGGATTCCAGGGTTGGCTGGATCAGGCCCCAGGCTATTCAACGGAGCGCGGCGGCGCTCATTAATCAGGGTTTTTTGTAAGCGATCAGGAATCGGGTTGGTGTCGTTTGCGTCGCCAACGGCCATATGGGTCAGCTTCCACGTTATCAACCCTGCATCGGCCTTAACTTGCTTAGCCTCACCAACAGCTGTGAGCAGGGCGAAAAACTGCGAGTTAACATCAATCATTGGTATACGTCCAAATGGTCTATGGAATGTTCGCGCCCATCAACACCGACATAACAGTCAACCGAGATAAAGGCAGGCGCCGGTGGATAAACATCAATTTCATCTATGGAGTATTCACGACCGCCGCCACCGATAACGCCCGACACCTCAATGTCACGGAACACCGGCGGGTAAACATCAATCACGTCACCTTCGCAGGCACTTACGAAAACATTTATAGGCCCCGTGCTTTCCAAGCTGATCGCTAGCCCCGTCATGTGCCGGCTAACCGGCTTGGCGTCATCAATCAGCCAGGTCAGCTCCTGGTACATCTCCTCGGTGATACCGGTTTCCAATACGCCTACCTTCAAGGCGAAGGTGCCGGGAACACCCATGGGAGTCGTCTCCCACCATTCCTGCACTTCAATCAGATAGCCGAGCGGCTCAACCACCCGGCGCAACGCGCCGATGGTGCCCTTGTGTGCATGTACGTAGAACGCCGAACGGATGGCCGAGCGCTTGACTGCTTCCGACCAGTTGTTGTCCCAGCGGTCCACCGACCAAGCCCAGGCCAATTGGTGCAGCAAGTGCGCCGGGCAGGTGTCAGGGTTGTACAAAGTGCGCAACGGCACATCGGTGACTTCGTCGGTCGCCGCTTCAATGGCCCGTTCCAATTGCGTGCTGTTTATAGGCAGTAAGCTTTTCACGACGGCCCCCCCTGCTTCACGGTAAAGCCGATGCAGTAAGCCGCCTGGTATTTGGTCGGCTTGATATCCTGCCAGTTGGGAAGGTCCACACGACCGACACCGCTGATATGTAGCTGCGCGTCGATGGCTGAACGTGGCACCTCAACGCCAAGCCGCCGTCGAGGGTTGACCCAACCCGCCAGACGCTGCTCAGCCGCTGCCAGGATCGCCTCGTTTTCCGAGCCGGTACCGGCCATGTGCAGCACCGCGTCAATGCGGTATTCAATGACCTCGGCGCTTTGCACGGTGAGACGATCACCTAAAGGCCGGATGTCGTCATCACTGAGGTATTTCATCACCGCATCCAGCAGCGGCTGCGGGGCGACCCCATTGCCCTGCAGGTGCAGTACGGTGACCACCACCTCAGCAGGGGACGGGCTTTCAGCCGTTGCATCCGCCACCAGCGCCGATGCATTGCGGGCATGCATGATGTAGCTGTTTCGCGGGCCGGCCGTGGTTAGTCCTTCGTACACCAGCTGCACTCGCTCGCGCAGAGCGTCGTTGGACTCCATCACCCGAGGCGTCGGCGGAACGGTGTTGAGATTTTCTTCCTGAATCACCAGGCGCTTCAGGCGGACGTTATTAGCTAACTCATCAAGGTCGCCATCAATGGCATAAGCCAGCATCAGCGCCTTGGCCCCGTCATTTACCCGAGCCCGGTTCTGGATACGCCGGTAAACGCCCAATTCCAACAGCTTGACCACTGGATCGCTCTCCAGTTCGGCAGTCCAGTTTTCGCCCATGTACAAACGAAATGCGGCCAGCTGCTCGGCGTAGGTTTGCTCAAAGTCGAGATCCTCCAGCACAGGCGGCGCCGGCAGCGCTGATAAATCCACAGTGCTCATGCGGCGACCCTCAGTAGCGCGTTTTCGCCCTTGAACAGGCCCTTGAGTTCAAACTCTATTCGGCCATCTAAAACAGCCACCACGCGCACCTGGCTGATACTGAGCCGGGGCTCCCATCGTCCCAGCGCCCGTGCCACTTCAGCCTGGACTGCGCTTTTCCAACCTTCGGTAACTGGTAGATCGACGAAGCGGCGTAACTGGCTACCGTAGTCGGGCCGTTGCCGGCGGCTGCCCAACGGGGTGGTCAGGATGTCCTCAATGCACTGACGCAGATGCTCGATGCCGGAGATGGGCTGCCCAGTGCGGCGATCCATTCCGATCATCTGGGTTACTCCGGCGCGGGTTCGAGGTCAGGATGGTTTTGAAGAAATTCGTATTGATCAGAGGTATCAGCGGTCACCACCCCTCTGGTCACCACCAGGCTTTCGCCGTGCGGTGTGATCAGCGTTCGCGAGGTGAACACGGTGTCGCGAAAACGACGAGGCAGGCCAATAGCTTTCGGTGACGACTCTACCTTCGGTGTTGGCAATGACTGGGGAGCGGCCGGCTGCTCTTCCGACTTGGGCTTGTTCATGTGGGCAAACTCCAGAAATGAAAACGCCCGCACGCGGCGGGCAGAAATAAGCGGTTAATCAGTGTTTGTGATTTGCAGTATTGCCACCCGCATCAATGATTTTGCCGGCACCGTTGATATCGCCCGTCACCGTTAGCGGCCCGGTGATCGTCACATTGCCGGTGAGACCGATGTCCCCGGAAACCACCGTGACAGCGCTGTCGGTGACAGTGGCTACGGTGCCGCCGACCTTGATGGTGACGGTCCCGGTAGGCAGCGTGATGCTGTAGCTACTGGCCTGCCAGTCATAGACCAGCGACCCACCATCATCAAACCGCCACACCTCAACATGATCCCGGTTGTCCGGCGGCGAACCAGCATCGCCATACAGGCCAGGAATGAAGGTGCCCATTGCCGGGTTGCCGCTAGGGCTGAATAGCTTGCCCTGCTCGCCCAGGCTGGGGACTCGCCAGTGCCGAGCCTTACCAGCAGCGACGCTGTGCCAGCGCACCCAGGCGCTGGTCCACTCCCCTGCCCTGACCCTGACAACCGGCGGCGAGGCCGTCGTATCAACGGCAGCCACCACGCAATCCATCAGCATGGCGGCGATCATGCGGTCGCTTTCCCCACTGGCGTAGCTCATGCCAGCAACTCCGGTGCGACGTACTGGTCTCGACTGCCTGGGCCAATATCCGGGCTGACACCTACCAACAGCGTGCCCGGCGGCTCATTCGGCCAAGGCCACTCTTCGGTACCGAGATAAATCGTCTGATTCCACTCCACCAGCCAGACCGTGTAACCATCCAGCTCAGGACGGGTCCAGTCCTGCACCGCTTGAATAAACTCGGCGCATTCGATCTCCAGGCCCCAGTTCTGTGCCCGCAGCAACACAATCAGCTGGGTCACCAGCTGCACCACCTGGCGATGATGATCAACCTGAATGGGGTCAACGATGATCCGCGCTTCGAACTTGCAGACCATGGTGGTTTCGCCGGTTCCGATATCAGCCCCCGGCTCAATCTCGGCCATCTCCAGGAACACCGCTGGCAACGGGATGTGATCCTCAATGTTCGGCCAGGCAGCAACGGTTTGAACACCTGGCAGATGCGCCTGCAGGTGCTGCTCGATAGCTTGATAAAGCTGGTCGAGGCTCAACGTTTCGTCAGACACGCGGCGTCCCCTTCAAATACTTCTGCAGTTCAAAGTTGAGTTCCTGCGTGAGGATCTCCAGCAGGCGTTCGTCCGCACGCTTCACCCAGGCATCAAAGTGCGGCCGCACTTGCTCCAACGACACCTTGGCCTTCGCCAGGGGGAAGCGGTTGTCGCTTTCTTCGACGAAGCCAGAGCGTCTGCCACCCTGCGCGGCATCCGGGTAATCGGTGGTGTTGAAGTGTTTGCTCGACGTGCGGATCCAGATATCAGCATTGCTGCCGTAGACCTTCTTGTAGAAAGCCCCCTGGTAACGCCGGCCGGCGACTGAAACACCCGCGCCGGTTTGCCGCGCACGCCCGACGCGGCTGGCCTCGATGGCATTGATACCGAACCACAACTTGCCGCGCATATCGCCGCCGGTAACCGGGTACGCCCGAAGTCGCTGCCGGACGGCGCCGATAGCGATGCGTTCTTGCTTGCCGACAACCCGTGCAATGTGGGTGCGCAACCAACGGATGGTTTTGTTGATTGCACGCCGCTGAGCCGCCGCTGCCGCCTTGGGCACCATGTCGCCGAACTCTTTCAGCGCCTGAACATGCACCGCCGACGGCTGGATAGTGAGCATCCCGCCGTCGCGCTTCTGCTGGGTATAGCTACCGATGCTCATGGCCGCCTCCTCAAAATCAACGCCACCAGACCGTTGCCGTTAGGTTCAAGCTGCAACAGGTCATAGTCGCCACCGCCATCCAACGCCGGCAGATCAACGCTGACCCGCAGACCTTTGACCAAGCCATCCGAATCCTTGACGCGAATCTCGAAGCGCGGCTCCCGCAGGCCAGTGTTGAGCTTGCCGAACTGAGGCTGTTTCCAGGGTGCCGAGAACATACCCAGCACCGGCTCCGAGCGCCCCTCGATCACGGCGCTGTCGCCCAGGGTTTCGAACACCACGTCGTCGATGTCGTCGATCAGATCGCGGAAGGCCACGATCACATCTCCAGCAGGATCTGCGCCCGAGGTCGCGTGCACAGGTGCAGCGGGTTGGACTGAGCTTCGCCGGCCACACCCTTGTTGAACGGCAGCGGCTCGATCTTGCTGTAGTACGGGATGCCCTGGGTGTTGACCGTTTCCATGTAGTCGGCCGGTGCGAAGGACGAGATGTACAGGTCAGGGACGCCCTCGGGGATCAGCAGCGCCTTGTCGTCGTGGACAAACGCAACGCCAGCAACCTTGCCGCGATAACGCTCCCAGACGATCCCGCCGAACTCGAAGGCTTCACGGGCATCGCCACGCAGAGACGCGGCTTGCATGGTGTTGAGGTAAGTTTCTTTGACCGACTTGTGGACGATCAGCTTGTTCCAGAAGTTCTTGCCGCACATGGCGCGGGAGCCGCTGCTGGTGACGCTGCCGAGCGCTTCTTCCTGCATATCCAGGGCTTCACCGCATTTGACCCGCAGCTCGGTGTCTGGACTGTTCAAGTCCATTGGCAGCTTCTGACGATTCACGCCGAAGGATTTATAAATATCCAACAGGACTGTCTTGCCATCGGCGTCCAGCACCTGCCCGTTCAACGCGCCCATGCGCTGAAATTCGTGGGTGGCATCCAGCTGTCGTCGGGCTTTTGCCAGGCGCTTGTTGACCACATCCTGAACGGCCTGCAATTCGCTGCGGGTACCGAAGGCGCGGATGCCCTGGATCTCGTCAGCCTTGATGGTGAACCGCTCAGGGAGATGCACGGTGTTGAAAGGGATCAACGTGCGCTTGGTCCCGCCGACCACCAGGCCCGAGTTGCCGCGCTCGCCCGATGGCACCAGGGCCAGGGTGTCGCCGTCTTTCTCGATCTGCACGGTCAACGTGCTGATGCCCTCTTCGCGGAAAAGGCCAAGGCTGCTGATACGGCCCGGCAGGTATTCCTGTTCATTGATTGCAGCGGTCAGCGAGGAAACGGTGAATGCATCGTCTTCAAAAATGGCGATATCGGCCATGGGGTACTCTCCAGAAACAAAAAATCCCGCACTCGGCGGGATGGATAAATGAGGTGAACGCCTTAGCGGACGATCACGAAATGGGCTGCCAGGGCCTTTTCAGCGGCAGGGTCGAGGCTGGTCAAGTGCGCTTCGCTGACCTCGGCCAGCCGCACAATGGCACGACCGCGCCGGGCCACATCGGACTCGCCCAGCGGCCCATACAGAATCGCGACGGCGTTTTCGGTACCGTCCTCGGCGGTGGGCTGGTACGGGGCAAACTCGCTGCTGGCGGTGACTAGGCCGAGGATCTGGCCCGGCTCCAGGGCTGGCCCGGCTGCGACGTTGATCGCTTCGCGGGAAATGTTGCCAGCGCCTTCGGACAGCAGGAACTCTCCCGCGTGCATCGATTCGATTTTCATGCTCTTGCTCCTTTCGAGGTTCCGTTCTGTGCCGCCTGACGGGTAGCCCAGATTGATTGGCTGTCGACCTGTTTGGCCTTAATTGTGAGTTCCGGGTCGTTATCCAGCGGCAGGCTGTTGTTGATCTCAAAACCACCGCCGCTGCCAACCAGCTTGTCGAACAGCCGAGCACGAACTGCGCTTTCATCCAGCCCCGCCGAGATAAACTCAGCGGTCAGCTCCGGCAATCGTGCGGCGACACACAGACCGTGCAGCGTTTTCGCGTTGGTTAGTGCTGCCGTAACTACCGCTTCGCTTTCCAGCCTGGTGGTGGCGAGCAGCGGCTCCACCAGGTTACTTATGCCGGCCGCCGCGCAACCCTTGGTGACCATCAGCGCCAGTCCAGCAGCGTCCAATACGGGCGCCGGTTCCGGTGGGTCGACAGGTTCAGGCGGCTCGACGTCGGGCTCTTCATCCAGTTGAGCGAGCAATTCAGCCGGGGCATGCTGGAAGCGCTGCAAGACACAGCCCTGGCCGAGACAGGCTTTGACCTTGAGGCCGTCGCCCACTTCATCTGCCAGGCCCAGCGCCACCGCCTCATTGGCGGTCAGCCAAGTCTCGGCGTTGACCATGCGCCGCAGCTCGGCCTCGTCGATGTCCGGCGCCTTGGACTTGTAGGCCGCAATTATCGCTTCCAGGGTCTGGTCCAACACGTCAGCAACGCGGCGGAAGTCTTCAGCATCACCACCGGTAAAGGTGTAAGGGTTGTGGATCATCAGCATTGCGTTGGCCGCAATCACCACCCGGTGAGCGCCGCACACCGCGACACTGGCCGCGCTAGCCGCCAAGGCATCAATGCGCCCGGTACAGCGGTCGCCCAAGCGCGACAGCGCGTTGTGGATCGCCAGGCCGTCGAACAAGTCGCCACCGATGCTGTTGAACGCAACAATCACTGGCGACGCGCCGTCGTCCACGGCGCGCAGGTCCTGGACAAACTGATTAGCGCTAACACCCCAGGTGCCGATCTCGCCGTATACAAACACCTCAATGGTTTGCTGCTCGGCTTCTCCGCTGGCCTGGAAGGTGTACCAACTCTTGTCCGCGACTTTTACCTGCTTGCCAGCCTTGTCATAAATGCGCGGGATCGCTTTTTTACTCATGGTTGTTCCTTGTCATCTGTCGGCTCGATGGCATCAAGCGTGGTGTAGTTGAGGCCCAGGTCCGTAGACCTGGCGAGGTCGGCAGCGTTTTCCGCGTCGATGGTTTCCGCGTCGTAGCCATTGCGCAGACACATCTCACTGCGTGAACCGAAGCCCGCTTGCACTTCCATCCGCCGCGCCTGCACGTCCTGCACCGGCTGGATGTAGGCCCAGCCTTGTGGCACCCAACGTGTACGCAGGTATTCGCGTCGACGTTGCGCGTAGTCTTCCAGTACAAGGGCACCGGACAGCACCGCCATGTCCATCCAGGCGGCACGCACCGGGCGACATAGCTGATGCACATACACGCCGAATTGCAGCTGCTCCAGACGTCGCCGAAACTCGTTGAGCACCACCCGCAGCGCCCGGTCGTTGACCTCTCGCATATCACCGGTAAGGATCTCGTACGGCGTGCCCGAACCCGCCGCCGCAGCCATCAGCTGCTGACGCATGAAGTCCGGGTAGTTGTTGCCGGCGTCTGGTGGTTTGGAGAACTCCACCTCTTCACCTGGCCCCAGCTCCTGCATGGTGCCGGGCTCCAGGGCCACCATCGGTGTGAAGCCGTCGCGGTCGGTGGTCAGCAGTTGCCCCGTTACCGGGTCACGCGGTTGCTGCCCGCTGTCCGGCGCCGGGCGCTTGATGAAGCCAGCAAACAGGTTTGCCACCTCCTGGCGAAACAGAACCGCGTCGTCGTAGTTGTCCAGGCTGCGCAGTCGTTTCAATACCGGTGCCAGACGCGGTACTCCGCGCAGTTGCCCTGGCTCCATGGGTTCGAAGATGTGCAGCATCTGCGTCGCTGGAACCCGCACCAACTGGTTGTACCCGGCATTCAACGACGACGAATCGCGTGGGTGCGAGAGGTACATCCAATACGCTACGCGCTTGCCGGCCGGGTTGAACTCGATCCCGGCGCGGATGGCGTTGCCGTTTTTGGCTGTCTCAAACTTGTCATGTGGGACAAATTCAGGCGCCAGCGCCTGCAACTGCAGCGGCACCGCCAAACCTTCGCTCGGGCTGCGCGGCCGCAACCGCACAAAACATTCACCAGCAGTTTCCACCGTGCGCGCCACCAGGGCCTGCATGCCGTAGAAGTCGGTCAGTTCGTCGGCGTCCGCCTCATCCACCCAGTCATCCCACAGCTGCTGCTTGAGTTTGCGCAGTGCAGCGTCGTCCGTGGTCGGCCTGGGCGTAATGCCCGTGCCGATCAGGTTGCTGACGCGCTTGTCGATGACGTTGAAGGCATACGGGTCATTGCGCACCGCCGCCCGCGAGCGAGCCCGCAGGTTGCGCAGTGCCGGGGTGTTGATGCTGTTGATGCCGTTGTCGGTGGCTTCCCAACTGGCCGAACGTCGGCCCTCTCCGGCGCCTTCGTAACTGGCCTTGATGTTCGACGGCAGCAAGAATCCATTACGGGTTAGCGTCGGATAATGTCGGGCCATTAGAGTCCTTTGCCTCCATGCATGAGCCGAACCACGCGAGAGCGCGGCCCGGCGGCGTTGGTCAGCGACGTGCGGATCTCGTCGCGGGCCTTGAGCAGTTCGTCGATGGAGCGGTATTCCACCGTGCGGTCGCTGTAGCGCACGGTCTTTTCACCGCGTGCGATGGCGCGCTCGATGGCTTCGAGGTGCTTCGGAGTAAACGACATATCAGCGTCTCTTCAGGTAACCGCTGGTGGAGCTGCGGCGTTGTGGGGGTGCAGTGGGTCGCGGTTGGGCGACCGGGGCAACGGCTTGCGGCGCAACTTGCGGTGTCGCGGTAGCCTGTGGGGCAACCGTTACACGCTCAGCAGCGACCACCTTTTCATCGAACAAACCGGCCTGGGCCAGCGAGTTACGCACCCGGTCCCAGTCATGTTCCTGATACCGGTTGATGCCGAGGTAATGCGCCATCGCCAGGCAATACACCATCAGGTCGAGGGCTTCGTTGCGCTCGGCCTTGCCCTTGATCCACTCGATACGCTTGTGGCCCCGCACGTACTTGGCGACCTTGCGCTCGGCCACGCACTGGGCGAAGAACTCGTCCGGCAGATCGTTGGCAAAGTGCACCGCACCTGGGCCGGACTCGAACGGGTAGCGGTTGTAGATCCAGTCCTTTGCGGTGTCGGTACCGACAAACCACAGCTCGGCGCCGCCGCGTTCGGTCTGGCCCTTCCAGGTCACATCAACCATGGACGGCCGTTGAGCGATCACCGGCTTACCGGGCTTGCTCGCGCCCTTGATCGCGAAGATGTTGCGCCAGCGCCGCACGCGGCAGAACTGGTAGACCTCGTCGGTGTGGTGGCCGCCGGAGTCGACGGCGACCGCGAGAATGCCCAGGCCGACGCCACACGGATGCCGGTACCGCTCTTTCAGCAGTTCATCCAGTACCGCCCAAGTGCGTTCGTCCGACGGGTCGCCCGCGATCACCCGGTGGTCAATGACCCAGCGCTCCATGCCGACGCCCCAGCCCATTGCCATGAACTCCAGGCGATCAGCCTGTACGTCGACAGCGCCAGTGATCATCATGACGGCAGCGGGCATCGCACCGAGGGAGAACCCTTCCCGGCGTGCCCGCTCGATCAGTACCGATGCCTTGGTCTGCTCTTGCGCGCTGTCCCACACCTTAGCCAGGCGGGTGTTGTAGAACACCTGCATGGGTTCAAGGTCGCCTTTGGCCTGGGCCTTTTTCGCCTTCTCGAATTGCTTCGCCAGTGACTTCCAGCCCGTCCAACCCAACGGTGAATACAGTGCGTTGAGGTGGAAGCCGACCGTTTCGCCATCGCCCTTGGCATGGGCACGCCACTCACCACGGGCGAGCATGTCGCCCTTGTGATGCTCTTCGATCAGCACGTCGCAGTCAGGTCCGGCGCACTCGTAATGCACCACGCTGAAGTCCTGGGAGTAATGCAGCCGCTCCCACTCCAGGGTTTGCATGTGCCCGCAGGTCGGGCACGGCACGTAGTAGTAACGCTGGTCGCTACCCTCGAACAGATCGTCGATGCGCGAGGCGCCCTTGATCGTGGGCGAGCTGGAGAAGTAGAACTTGGCATTGCGGCCGAAGGTACTGCCCCGCGTTTCTGCCAGTTCGATGGGGTCGCCCTCTTCGCCTACGTCGACCTCCCAACGGTCGATCTCATCGCCGTACACGTAGCGCGCCGACAGCTCGGCCAAGTTGGCCGCAGAACCGGCGGTGGTGACGTACAGCGAGCCGCCTTCGAACTCCTTGGTGTCCATGGTGTTGCGCGAATCCCGCGAGCGGCTCGCCGCCACACGTTCGTGTAGCACCGGGGTGGCCTTGATGGTCTTGCCGATTCGCGACGACACCCGCTTTGCCAGGCCTAGGCTGGGCAGCAGCGTGAGGATGTTCGACGGCACCATGTGGATCAGCGCACCGATCCAGTTCAAGGCGATCTGGGTTTTCATCAGTTGCGAGGCGACCATGGTCACTACGCGCTTGCACGGGTGAGCCGGTGATAGGCACCGCATCGGCTCGCGTGCGTAGGGCGTTCGCACGGTGCGATATTTCCCTGGCTCGGCGGCGCCGGTATCACGCGGGATGCGCATGTACTCGTCTGCCCACTCGTCCACCCAGAGGCTGGGGTCTGGACGCAGCCCACGGAAATACGCCTCACGGTACACCTCAGCGCCGTCAGGTTTTTCCGTATGCATGGGTTAACTCGTAGTGATCAGATCGCGTTCAAGGTCAGCCGAAGACATGCGCTCGGCCTCTTCCAGGGACAGCCGTAGCGCCTTGGTCAGGTGCTGCTCAATCTCCCAAGGGTCCGACATCGCCGCCAGTTCTGGGGCCAATTGCGGGGGCATGCTGAGCAACTGATCGCGCAGCATGCGTCCGGCGTTATAGGCCCCGGTGGTGACCGCCTTCATATCCACCAGCGAGCCCTGCACCTTGTGAAACTCGGCTTCGGCCAGTTGGGCCAGGTAGTACTCGCGGTGTGCGCGGGCCTTCTGGAAGTCGGGTTGCCCGCTCTTCGCGCCAGCTGGCTGCGGCGGCGCAGCCGTGTTAGTCGGCTCGACCATGGGGGACAGTTGGCTGTAAACATCACGCTGGAGCCGGTCTTGTTGGTGTCGAGCCGCGACGGCGGCCTTGCTGGGGTCGGCGGTTTCGAGGATCAGTGCTTCGGTTGCCAGCACGTCGACCTTCTTGCCATCCGGCGAAAGCACCAGGCGGTTGTTGTCTTTGAGCCAGGTGATGTAGCTCGGCGTCCTGCCGATGCGAACCGCGAAAGCGCTTTTAGACAGGAACAGTGGATCCGTCATAAGCCCTCCTTTTCAACGGCTTTTCAATGGAAACCTTTCAATTTCAATGGATTGAATTTCAGTAAGCTGGCAGCCCTGCCGCTAACGCTTTCCCGCGGGTTTCATGCCCCGTGTCTCTCGAATGCCGCCAGGGTCCCCGGCGACTTTCGGCGCACCATTTTGATGCGGCCCGCTACAGGCCACGTATTACGTGGCCTCCAGCGCATCATGCCTGACCGCTGCCCGAGGGCGGCACATCGCACACGCCCAACCGCTTGGCGGCCCAGCGTTCATACAGCCCGATGGCGACATCGGCACCGGCCATCGCGGTGAGGCATCCGATGCTCCCTGCCGCCAGGACCGACATGCCCGAAGCGTGCAGCAACATCATGGTGGAAAGCCCGCAGACCACGCAGGCCCCGGACCGAAGGATCAAGCGGCGAATCAAAGACCAGCCGCTTACCCCCGCTTTGTCGGCTCGCCATGCCTCGCCGGATATACCGCCGACCAGGGACAGCACGATCACCATCCAGATCGGCATATCAATAAGCGCTTGCTGCTCGTTCGTCATCGCCCTACCCCATAAACGCAAAAACCCGGCGCAATGGCCGGGTTCAGTGTGGTGGTGTGTCCCGCTGCTTGCGGTCGCACCTATCGAAGATGGGTACTTTTTACAGGTGGATTATCATGGCAGCAAGCAGGTTTTAATGCCATGGAGCAATACGGGTGCCATACGGGTATGACGCAGGTGCAACGGAGGGACAACGCATTCAATCGGCTATCGCTTCTGGTGCCCTGTCTTACTTGTCCCACTATTCTGGATCGAAGTAGGACAGCTACAGGCGCCTAAATACGGGGCTCTGCCCTACTGTCCTACCTTTTTTACTTTTCTCTTGTGTATAGAGAGAAAGCTAAAAGCACGCGTGCGCGCCATGGGCGCGACTACGTGCCCGCTATGCTCATGTGTGCGTGGGGCGGGTAAAGGTTGGACAGTAGGACAGCCCAGCAACGGCGCGGCCTGTGCCTGTCCAACTGCACGTAATGGCAGCCGGACAAGGCGGGACAGGAGGACAGAGGTATGCAGAGTGACGCCGAGGATCATGCAGCCTTCCCCATCAGCATGCCGGCGATGGATACATGGGCATCGTGTAGTCGACGGTAATAGGTCGGCGCGCTGCAACCGCAATGAAGCATTTTCTGTGAGAGGAAGCTCTCGTGGTTGCAGTAGTGCTCCATCACCACTAGGGCTAGCTCGGGCGCCAAGTGCTTGTTGACGATCAGCTCGATATCCGCCGATTCATCCAGCAGCACCCGACTTCCACGCGTGCCGCGTATCAACTCACCTTTGCACTCCATCAGCATGGCGATCATGTTGCCGCCACTCGGCCCGCCAGCACCGTCCGGCACAGGCGAATGCAGATCCTGCGCCCAGAGTTTGAGCATCTCGTCGATTCGCTTAATCATCGAAGCAAGGCTCCTCGATCACCGCCTGCTGCAACGCAGACGCACGCCCCCACCCCGCAGGCTTTTCATAGGCCCATGGCCGTACGCCGCTTTTAGGCAGCGCGGGCATACGCCGCTTGCGCCAGCCTAGCCGGTGCATGATCGCCCCGACCCGCATCTGCTCGGGCTTGCCCCAATGGCCGAAGTCCAGCTTCAGCGCCTGGGTCAGGATCTCGTTGCCGGTGGCGGTTTCCCCGATCTGCGACTCTTCCATCCAGGCCAGGATTGGCCCTTCCCATTCATCCACCACAAAGCGCTCGTCTTGAGCCTCGGCGAACATCTTGGATTCGTCCTTATTCACCCACCAGATATCGCCCGCTTCAAAGCAGAACAGCGCCTCGGCCCACAATTGATTGCGGATCTCGCGGAGTTGCTCCAGATCGACCTTGTTGCAGAACACCGGCCAGTAACGACGGTTGCCCGTAGCATCCTTCAGATACTCCTCTTGGTTGGTGGTGCCCACGAAAACACACTGGCGTGGCACGTCATTCGTTCTGCGGCCGTAGCTCTCGCGGTAGGTGTCGGTAGACGCGGAGAAGAACTGTTTAGCCTTGGTGCTTTCCGCCTTGTTGAAGCTGTCCAGCTCGCCCAGCTCGACGATCCATTTGCCGCGAATCGCCTGGAAGCTGTCCTTGTCACCGAGGGCAAAAGGCGTATCCATGAACCACTCGCCACCGAGGACGCCCATGGCCGTGGACTTGCCGGCGCCCTGCCCGCCTTCGAGGATCATCACAGAGTCGGCCTTGCAGCCTGGGCGCATCACACGGGCAACCGCTGAGATGAGCCAGCGCTTACCGACCTTGGCCGAGTACTCACTGGCCTGAACGCCCAGCACGTCGGTCAGCCAGGTTTCAATGCGAGGCACGCGATCCCATTCCAGCTTCTCCAGGTACTCGCGCACCGGGTGGAAGGCATGGTCGTGGGCAACCACGCTGACCGCCTCGATCACATGGGACGCTTTGACCCGCAGGTTGTACTGCTGCGCGAGCCACTTCATTACTCTCATGTCGTCAATGTCGGCCCAGTCGCCGGCACCGCCGCCGAAGGGTGCAGAACGCAACTTGACGATCTTGGAGCTGAACACGCTGTAGCCGATGACACCGGCCCAGCGTTCGTCATTGCCCAAGATCAGCTCGACGTTTTGCATGTGCGCGATCAGAGAGCCATTTTCGGTGCGGGCCAGTTGGTCTTTCCAGCCACCCGCTGCAGGAGGCTTGACCACCGCGAGCACCTGGCGGCGGACGGCCTCCAACCCCTCGGCGACGTGCAAGTCGTTGAAGTCGGTCCACTTGATCTCGCGCTCGCCGGAAAACACCGGGGCAACGACTTGGCCGCCGACAACCAGCGCGGCGTTGGTGGCTTTCTCTTCGCCTGGATTCCAAGGGTCACCATTGGGACGCTTGGTTTTCCAGTCATCATCGCGACAGATGATCAGCGGGCAACCGGGGAAGCGCTCGCGCATGGCCTTGGAGACCGGCAGCAGGTTGCCCGCGTCGAAGGCGATGGCGACAGTGAGCGAAGTCGCCATGTGCAGGCTTGCGCCTGTGGCGTAGCCCTCACACACCAGCACCGGTTCGCCGGGTTCGGGGTGGGGACCGATCAGGTGGAAAGCGCCCTCTTTTGACATACCGGGCGGCCAGTACTGCTTATCCCGCCCAGTGTCTTCTTGCTTGGCTGGAAAGATCACCTGCAGGCCGACGATCTGGTCACGGACGTTGCACATGGGCACCAAAAATGCACCAGTACGTGGCGCATAGCGAACCTTGAAGCCAACGATCTGCTTTCGATCCAGATAGGCGCTCTTGCCCTTTTCGGGCATGCGCTTGAACAGGCCGGCAGCACGATTGGCCGCTCGGCGTGATGCGTTGGCCGCGATCTCGGCAGCCTTACGCTTGGCATCCTCCTGCCGAGCGCGCATGACTTCGCGCTCCTCGGGGCTTATACGTCCGGGTTTAACTTTGATCTTCTGGGTATCGCCAGAGCGCCAGTCACCGAAGCTGCCGAAGATCAGCGTCTCGTTTTTTTCGGTGCGGTGTTCATGGATGACGTACCAGCCGTTTTTTTCCTTGCCTTTGTCCTGGGTGGTTTTGCAGCGGGTGAGTTTGCCGAATACCAAGGGTTGAGCGGGCTCTAGACCATAGTCCGCGAACTGATTGATCACATCATCGAGCATAACGGGCAGCCCTCTGATCATCGACGGTCTTGCACTCAATGCAGAGCGTGCAACCGGGCTGTGCCAAACGACGAGCCTCGGGGATAGGGCCATCGCATTCGTCACAGAACATCAGCGAATGTTGAGCCGTGTTGGACATCAGCGCCAGGCGTGCAGCGACGGCCTGATCAATGCGCTTTTGCACCAGGTCATTTGCGAAGTCAGCGATATCAGCCACGTTCCACCCCAGAAGTCGTCTGATTGACATAGCGGGCGCGGTTGTACATGCCCAACAACCCCTGAATGCCTCGAAACACCAACTGGCGTATCTCAGCCAGCTCACGGTCATCGACCTTGCCGTCGCCAATGTGCTTGGCCCAGGTTTCGGACAAATCGGCGACCTGCCGGAAAAACATGGCGATACCCGTGGTCAGGGTCTCAGGCATGTCGTTGGTGTACGCCTCAGCCAATTCCTGCCAGATCGTATCGCCGACAAGAGCGTGCACCGCATCGAGAATGCGGCGGTCCTTGGTCAGTTCGAGGATCTCGCCGAATTCCTGAATGTTGACGGTGTGCGAGGGATGGGTGGGAGACAACTTGTGCTGCAGCGTGGTGGCATTGCGGCCGGTGGTGGCGGCGATTGCTGCGGCACCGCCGGGATAGTCCCGTGCGGCGTGGTACAGGGCTAATTCGAGCGTCAGTATTTCCTTTTGCGCTCGATCAACACAGCTTAAAGCTACTCGGCTCATGGCATTAATCCTACTAAGTTGCCAGTGCCCCGCGACGTGTAGTGGTGATACATTTGCCGCGTGGCTTGAAAGGGCCCAAACGCCGGCTAGATCTAGGGATCGAAACCGGCACCGTGCCGAGGCGAACAATCCGTTGCTCACCTCTGGCGCAACAGCTGCCTAATCTGTGGTGGAGAAGGCAGCAACCCAAGACATCCGTGTCTTGGCAGCGCGATAAAGGGAGGTGGTTTGCATGTGGTGTGCCCTCCTACCTTCGTCGCGACCCGACAGCACTGTGGTGGTGTGTGCCGGGAGGAACTGGGCGGCCCTTGGGTCGCCTTTTTTCTATGCGGCTTTTGGAACATCAAGCTCAGGAGGAAATACATCATCGAGCGTGCACGTAGTCCCCAATTTATTGAGTGCTACCGTAATGGCCCGGCACTCGTACAAGCCAGGAATTCGGGTACCCGACTCGTAATTACTCAACCGACTCTGAGACCATCCCAAAGCACCAGCAAGTGCCGTTTGCTTGATTCCACTACGGCTTCTGAGGGCAGATATCCTATTCATTAGAAGGTTCTCTTCGTGATCCTGGGCGCAGACTAACAACGGTTTGTTATTTTTACAACACGTTAAGTCGTAAATCAATTACACAAATCGTGATATTTTCCACACATGGAAACTTTAGGTCAGCGCCTGGCGCGCTATAGAAACGAAGCGAATCTCACGCAGAAAGGCTTGGCCGCCGCCTGCAATTGGCAAAACGGCCAAGGGCGTATCGCAAACTATGAGAAAGATAAGCGCGAACCCAGCCTTGCTGATCTGCGCATGCTTTCGCTTGCCTTGAAAAAACCGCTGATGGATCTTGTCGAAGGCGACGACGATCAAACGAGAAGCACAGCGCCAAAAATTGATGACTACGCTCTGATTCCGCAATATACAGCGCACGGCTCAGCCGGGAACGGGCATCTCAACGACCACGTGGAAATCAAAGGCGGACTGGTTTTCAGGCGAGACTGGCTCGCCCGTATGGCCTTGAGGGAAAGAAGCCTGCATGTGATTTACGCTAAAGGTCAAAGCATGGAACCCACCATCTGTGACGGCGATGTGGTCCTGCTAGATGAAGCACAGAAAGAACCGAGAGACCGACGCATTTACACCATGCTCAAACCTGACGGAGAGCTGATCATCAAGCGGCTGGTGCAGAGCATGACTGGCGGCTGGATCATACGTAGCGATAACGAAGACAAGCGTCAGTACCCAGATGAAGCTGCTAGCGACAATGAAATCGGCCATCTGAAAATCGTCGGGCGCATCGTGTGGCACGGCGGGGCACTTTGACTCAAGCCTTCAGCTAGGTGCTACTGAGTTGAGATTGAAGAACGCATAAATCCCTTGCTCAGTGAGATCTCCCAGAGCTATTGCTATAAGCAGCAACATGCCAATGATGCAAATCTTGGCTCTCCAGAACAGGACCATCCCCCCGATCACTCCTGGATATCGCTTAAGGTATCTGGCAGCAATATTCCTGTATTGCTTACCGCCTCCGAATACACACAACACCACTACAAATAGAAAAAACCACGCAAACGGCTGCGGGTGCGAAAATTGAAGCGAGGTTGCGGAGAGCCCTACCGCGAATAATCCAGGCACATCATTCGCGAATCTGAAATATCGCTCCGCAATTGCTTCGTCCGGGTCAAGCTCAAACATTTCCCCTCCTAAAAAACCCAATAAATTCAAGTAGAACCAAAAGATACAGCTCGTACCTTTTTGCGCAACTCAAAACGGAACGTCCAAAAACCCCAACAAAAATAACAATTCGTGTTGATTCATGAAAAACATTGTGTGATATTCGCCTAACTCTTCCACCACAGAGCGAGGCAACACCATGCACACCACAGCTACCCTGCACGTCCACCCGGCCGCCGCTAACCCCTCCCGCATCTTTGAAATCCGCCGCCTGGCGCAAGACCTCGGCTGCACATTCATCGCGTCCAAACCTAAGCCGAAAGAACGCAACGCGCCCTGCCCGTTCGATCCAAACGGCGGAGGGCACGCGGCATGAGCAAGTACAAACTCGACAACCGCACCCTGGCCCTGCTCAAGGCACAGGTAAACCTAACCGAAACCTTCAACCACCTGCTGCGCGCCGAAGTTCAGCGTGAAGCCTTAGCCTTCCGCCTGAAAGTCGAGCGGCGCAAAGCAGACACACACTTCACTGTTGAGCTGGGAAGCGAACGCCACACGCTGACCCTGACCAACAGCAAAAAGATGCACCTTAAGCTTGCGGACTTCATTGAGGAGCTCGTCAACGGGCCAGCCAATCCAAGCGATCCGTCGTCTATGCCACACGCAGACCGCCGCTACGGCGTGTTCGAAACTGAACACAAGCAGCGTGTGTTCGACCTGGTACAAACCGGCGGCGCGCTGAGCCTCGACATGGGTTTTGAGCAACCTATCAACCTGGCAATCCATCGCAACAAAACCCGCACTGGCATCACCACCATCATGAGCATCGGCGTCAAGAAGCCATTCAGCAAGTGCTTCACGGTGTGCGGCAGTGACGTGGAGATCTACTCCATGGTGGCCGAATCCATCACTCACCTGGCAGCCGTGGCGACTCCCGCCGCGCATGCAGCCTAGGAGGTCGCGATGGAACGTAGCCTGGAAAAGGCCGCCAAGTACTTCGGCCTCACCCGTCCAAAACTGATCGCGCTGATGCGTGACAAGGGCTTGCTCACTGACCGCAACCTCCCGGCGTTCCCTGTACGTGACCGGGAATATCTGCGGATCAAGAACGGCAACTGGTACCACGAGACGGCAGGAATGCAATACAGCCAGTCGACGAAAGTCCGGCAAGCCGGCATGCCCTGGCTGGCAAGTCAGCTGGGCCTCGAACTGCCAGCCATCCCGGCAGACAACCGTGACGTGGCCTAGGGAGTACGCCCGCCAGATCGTCGCCATGCACACACGCGAGGAGCGCAATGCCGCGCTCCTCGAAGTGCCGGAGCATCTGCGGGAGCTGACCAAACGCCACTGCCTGAATGCCTGGAATCACCCCTCACGACTCAAACGCAAGGAGGCCGCTGCCCATGAGCAACAACAGTCAAACACCGCTGCGCCTGCAACCCGCGCCGGATAGCGCAACCGTCGAGATGCTGCACCAACTCTTCGGCGACGTGCTTATCCCCCTGGAAAAGCTGCGCGTGCATTACTTCAAGAACCTCAACGAGAAGACTTTCACTGAAGCGATCAACAGCGGCCGTATTCAGCTGCCGGTGACCACCCTGGATCACAGCGTCAAGGCGTTGCGGTATGCCCACATCAAGCATGTCGCAGCCCTGATCGATATCCGCGCTTATAGAGCGGATGAAGAAATGCCGCGACCAGAATCCGTTGGCGATGAGGGGTGACATGACACTACTCGATCAATGCCGGCACTGCGATACACCGTTGTCTGCCGACGAAAAGACCAGCCGACTGTGTGATGAGTGCAGCTACTTTGCCGCCGACTATCAGCGCTACGACGCACTGCGAGAAGAAGGCTACATGCCGCACCAGGCCAAGCTGATGTGTGGCCTGGCAGATCCGCCAGACCCAGACGACGAATAACAAACCAATTGGCTGCCACCACCAGCCGACATATCACCAGGAGCACACCACATGACTGCAATTCAAATCTGCGCACTGATCAGCATTGCTACTGCCACCGGCATTCTCTACTGGATCGGTTACCGAGGCGGCTTGGCAGACGGCCGAGTTGAAGGTTACGAAAACGGCCAGGACGATGGGTTTAGCTTAGGTTTTGAACAAGCCAAGGAACAATGCGCTGTTTCAATCACCCAAGCGCACGAACAGCGTCAACGCATAGAGCTACTGCTGAGCAGGGAGCCCCAGGACAGACTGACTCTTCTACTGATCGCTGAAAAGCTCAAGCTCGCTGCCGAGACCTTCAAAGCAGTGAAGTCGGAAACCCATGCAGCACAGACGCTCGCTCTGCGCGAGAAAGCCTTGAACATGGCTGCTGCAATGGATCTATGGACACAGGGGGACGCAGCATGAGCCGCGAAATTCCAGTGTTACGCCTGACGCCTCAAGCCGCCGGATCGCTGCAGCAGCAATACGACAAGGTGTCCAAGGAGCTGCGTGAACTCACACGCTACTACAAGGAGTTCGACCGCCAGTTGAAAGCGCGGATCGGCTCTAACGTGGTACGCCAGTTGCACAAAGACACCGACAACACGCTGCTGCTGGCCGATCTAGTGAAGGAGGCCGCATGAACTGGATCCTTACCTCCACCGGCAAGCGCTTCGACTTGTACGAGCCAGACGCCGACATGATTGACCCACGAGATATTTCGCACGCGCTTGCTCACCTGTGTCGTTTCAACGGCCACACCCGCGAGTTCTACAGCGTGGCCCAGCACAGCTGCTTCGTCGCCGAGCTGGTGCCGGAGGAACACAGGCTTGCGGCCTTGCTTCACGACGCAACCGAGGCGTATCTGGGCGACATGACGCGCCCACTCAAGCAATGGATGCCCGACTACCGAGGCTTCGAGGACATCGTGTGGGCGAATGTTTGTGAGCGCTTCGACCTTGCACTCGATCTCCCAGCCTGCGCGCGCCAAGCCGACATGATTGCGCTCGCGACCGAACGCCGCGACCTCATGCCATCCGATCCGGCAATCTGGGATTGTTTGGTCGGCATCGAACCCGTGGTTGAAAGCATCCGCCCATGGTCTGCCACAGAAGCCCGCAACACCTACCACCAGCGCCTGATGGACCAACTCGCCATCGAACACCGGAGGAAAGCGGCATGAAGAACCAACAGAACAACACCAGCGCCTTGTCCGCTTTGCTCCGCACTGCAAATGGTGGCGACACGCTAGAAACAAACAGTCTCTGCTGCGCAGCAGCAGGCATTATTGCTCCTCCCAGCGCCACTGCCGAGGCACTTATACCCCACGAAAAGCTGCGCGGGGCAGCGCTCAGTGATGCAACGCTAACCGCTCCAGCACGCCAGCTCGCGCAGCCTGCCTTGGGGTATACGCACGCTTCGAATGCTGTGGACTACCCGCCAGAATCGAAACCAGGCCAGCGGTACTGGCCTGCCGATCTGACCAACGTGCGCTCCGATGAGTGGGCTGTCATGTCTCCCAAGCACGTCGCAGAGTTTGCTGGTGTGACAGAGGTATGGATGCTGCTTGAGGCCGCTCAAAAGCGCATTGCCGAGTTGGAGCAGGTCAATTCAAATCTGCGCGAACGCGACCGAGCCCAATCAATAGCCAAACAATTGACCCAGGCAATCACCGCTGCACCTATCGCGGAGGCGACGTCGCTATGACTGCCTTCAACACACACCCAATCACATCAGCCGTGAAAACCCAATTCGGTCTCGACTTCGCCGGCGAGATCCGCGTGGATCTCTTCGCCGGCGGCGGCGGCGCCACCATGGGTCAGGAAATGGGTACCGGCATACCGGTCGATATCGCCATCAACCACAACCCTGATGCAATCAGCATGCACAAGCGCAACCACCCGAGCGCCGAGCATTACATCACCGACGTCTACGACGTGTGCCCGCGCCTTGCGACTCGCGGCCGTCCAGTTGCACATCTGCACGCCAGCCCTGAATGCACCCACCACAGCCTCGCTGCCGGCGGTCAGGCGCGTAGCACCACCAGCCGCTCGCAGTCATGGGTCATTCAAAAATGGGGCGGCCAGGTCAGCCCCCGCAAGATCACGATGGAAAACGTCGTGCAGATCCTCCAGTGGGGACCGCTGATCGCGAAGCGCTGCAGTAAGACTGGCCGAGTGGTACGCCGTGACCTGACAGTCGCCACTGCCGGCGAGCGGGTTCCGGTACAAGAACAGTACCTGGTGCCCGATCCAAAACGGAAAGGACGAACCTGGCGCCGCTTCGAAAACAACCTGCGGTCCATGGGCTACGACCTGATGTACGGCAAGCTCAAAGCCTGCGACTTTGGCGCCGCCACTACCCGCGAGCGCTTGTTCCTGATTGCTCGCCGTGACGGTCAGCCACTGCGCTGGCCGGAACCGACGCACTTCAAGAACCCAGCCAAGGGACAGTCAGCCTACCGGACCGCCGCCAGCTGTATCGACTGGTCTCTTCCATGCCCGAGCATTTTCCTCACCAAGGAAGAAGGCAGTGCTGCAGGTGTGAAACGACCACTGGTGAACAACACCATGGAGCGCCTGCGCAAGGGCGCCAAGCGCTATGTCCTCGAACACAAGAACCCGTTCATTGTCAGCGTCAACCACACCGGTAACGACCTGGCGCGATGCCAGTCCGTAGAAGATCCGGCGAAGACCATTACCGGTGCGCAGGGGTTCGCCCTTGTCACGCCGCAACTCGCGCCCTTCATCACCGAACACGCCAACGGCAGCAGCCAACGCAACATGCCGGGGGATGATCCTCTACGCACTATCTGCAGTGGCGTTAAAGGTGGGCACTTCGCCTTGGCCGTGGCTTATGTCGCGCAGCACAACGGCGGATACAACGTGACGCCTGGGCATCACCCGGTTAAACCGCTTACTGCGATCACCACCACTGGCAGCCAGCAGCAGATCGTCACTGCGCATCTGTCGACGCTTCGCAGGAACTGCATCGGCCGAGCCATGGACGAACTGGTACCGACCATCACGGCCGGCGCTGAACACCATGCTCTGGTCGAGTACAAGCTCGCGCCAGAGGTTGAGGCCGGCGCCATGCGTGTCGCGGCATTCCTGATGGGCTACTACGGCAGCGACAACACCTACGACCTGCGCGACCCGGCCGCGACCATCACCACGCGGGATCGCCTGGCACTTGTCACCGTGACGATCAAGGGCACGCCGTACGTAATCGTCGATATCGGTATGCGCATGCTCACACCGCGTGAGCTTTACCGGGCGCAGGGTTTTCCGGATAACTACGTGATTGATCGTGGACATGATGGCCGGAAATTCAGCAATAAGACGCAGGTGCTTATGGTGGGTAACTCGGTGTCGCCGTGGCCGATGATGGCGCTGATCAGTGCCAACAACGACGTAGATGAGCGCGAACTTATGGGAGAAGCAGCATGAGCCTACCTCGCTGGGTAATGATAAGCCGCGCCTCAGAACTTACTGGCTACAGCGAAGACGCCATTCGCCACAAAGTGAAAAACGGCACCTGGGCCCAAGGCCGCATCTGGCGCAAGACACCGGACGGCCGCATTGCAATCAACATGACGGAGTATGACAAGTGGGCCGAGAGCGCACCTCAGGAAGCGGCCTAGAAACCGAACTGGCAAAGCACAAGGGGATTGAGATACACGGCGGCAATTTGCGCGTCGTGTTCATGTGGCGGCGTATACGCTGCCGCGAATCCCTCGGCCTTCCGATCACCAAAGCCAACATCAAACACGCCGCCCTATTAAGGGCGGCAATTCTTCATGAGATCAAAACCGGTCACTTTGAGTATGGGCGGCACTTTCCTAACTCAAAGCACGCGACGAACTACAGCAGTGCCAAGGACGAGAGGCTTGGGGCATTGCTGGAACGGTACAAGCCGTTGAAGGCTGTCGACATCACGCCGATGACCGAGGAGAAGTACGGCTATGCCTTGGACATCTGTACTGCCTTGGTTGGAATTGATCGTCTCGCCGGAGTTTTGTTGCCCGAAGACATACAGTTACTGAGGACGTTGCTGATTGCAGATCGAGCACCGTCGACCGCCAATCACTACCTGGCGACGTTCGCAGGCTTCCTGGGCTGGTGTGAGACCAACGGATATTGCCGCACTGGATTATCAGAAGCGTGTAATCGGTTCGCAATGCAAGGCCAAGAGCCGGATCCGCTTACTCGTGATGAGTTTAAGCTGCTGGTCGATAAAGGATGCCTTCACCCCCAGGATTCTGCTGCGATTACTTTGGCCGTGTATACCGGGCTTCGACCAGGTGAGCTATGTGCGCTGGCTGTTGAAGACATCGATCTGGACGCAGGGCAGATCAACATCACCCGCGCTATAACCGCCAACGGCACTTTCAAGGTTCCCAAAACGGGAAAGCCGCGCTCAGTATTATTAATGCCGCCTGCGGTCGAAGCTTGCCGGGTGTTGCTTTCGCTCGTTGCCGATCATCCTGCACGCATCATTGAGGTGTTCCAGAACAGGTACGAAAGCCGGAAAGAGAGGGTTACCCCACTGCTTTCTCCATCCACCCAGGCGCGCAAGAAGATCATAAACGCCTGGTATGTTCCCACCGCGTGGAACACCAAGTGGGCAGCCATCCAAAAGCGCTCAGGCATACGTCCACGTCGGCCATATCAAACTCGCCACACCTACGCCTGCTGGTGCCTGTCTGCTCGTGGCAACCTTGCATTCATTGCCAAACAGATGGGCCATAAAGACTTCACTATGTTGGTTGAGGTATACGCAAAATGGATGGACGATGAATCGCCGTCTGAAATCTCGAAGATATGGAACGAACTGAATAAGTAAGACGTGACAACCTAGGGTGTTAATCCCCCATCACACGCCCTAAGCTGCAATCGCCTTACTCAAGCTTTCAATTTCATTGATACGCAACTCACATCGTTCGATATGGATCTCGGCATCAGCTCGTGTAATAGGACCATCCAATTCGTAGTCTGCCCGACAACGCATATCGTGCAACTGCTTTAAACAATACCCCAACTTTCGATACTTGAGCCGGAGGTCTTTGTCTTCATGAAAGCTCCCCTCAAAATACGAGGACAACTTACGATGACTACTTCCACCCACACAACTCAAAGGAGGAACACTAACTGTATCAGCAAAGTCAAGCGCAGCATGATACACACCATAGTAAGATCGAGAGATCGCGCACCGGTAGCTAATCTCACCATCAGTAAGATTATTCAATACATCGCGAGACTGACTCATGAAATCCGTATAATTCAAACTCAAGCGACCACTCCTTAAGCCACTGCGTTTTGACGCGGAGTATAATTCACCGCATTCAAAACCAATCTATCCCAACAATCTAGTCCATCGAGACTAATAACTCCGTCAGCAAGCTCCTCGTTAATCATGAGCAAATCGCGAGGATCCTCGCACGTAACTTTCACAAATACCGATACGTGCCGAACACTATCAAAAGTCGATGTATTTACATCGAGATCTTCTACCGAAAGCGCATAGCTATCAAGGACCTTGTTCAAAACACCAAAAACCCTTGTAAACTCAGCCTCGTCTATTTCGCATACTGCCAAGCACTCTCTAACATGCAACAAATTGCCATAGTGAGGTACACGTGACAAATCCACGGCAGGGTTGGCTCGTTTTATTTTTCCAAGAACGCTATCGTAAGACGAGAAATCACCACGAAGTATCATTGAAAGGCAAACCTCATTAAATACATCTTCAGAGTTCGGCACAAGGTCGAAAGCCTGCAACATCAAATCTAAAGACATAGACGTATCCCCAAGACGTCTCATTGACAAACCGTAGTTAATCAAATCGACATGATCACGGGATAACTTCAGAGATTTTTCATGATTATCTTTCGAATTCTCATAATCACCCAAAACAGAACACAGCATACCATTGAGCATATAGTACTCAGCCGCACTTACACTCTTAAGCTGCTCAACTTCTCGGCGAAAATGGCGAACTTCAAACTCTGACAACTTACTCTTACCTGCAAGGTCATTGAGCTTGTTGGTCAGATCTGCGCTTTTCGTGACCTCTAAGGGCATTGCCCCTCCTAGCCATAGCCATCCTGGCGATAGACATAAACACGTACAACGTAGCACGAAATACGCGGATAGGTCTCTGCCGCTCAGCAGCTGAAAGCTGCTGAGCGGCAGAGACCTATCCTGAAAAAACCACTTTAGAAATTAGGACATGAGGCGTCATCCGTGTCAATATTTTTGCCTGGCAGCGACTCAGCATACGCGTGCGCTGAAGTACGATCTCAGAATCAAATCAACGGATGCATTTGCCCCATTGGTGCCCCAAATCCTTTTTAAAAACTACACAAGCCATTGATGAATAAGCCAATTTCCGATCTTTCCTCCCACACCCCGATGATGCAGCAGTACTGGCGCCTGAAAAACCAGCACCCTGATCAGTTGATGTTCTATCGCATGGGCGACTTCTACGAGATCTTCTATGAAGACGCGAAGAAGGCCGCCAAGCTGCTGGACATCACCCTGACCGCGCGCGGGCAGTCGGCGGGGCAGTCGATTCCGATGTGTGGGATTCCTTACCACTCGTTGGAAGGCTACCTGGTCAAGCTGGTGAAGCTGGGTGAGTCGGTGGTGATCTGTGAGCAGATCGGCGACCCGGCCACCAGTAAAGGGCCGGTGGAGCGTCAGGTAGTACGCATTATTACGCCGGGCACGGTGAGTGATGAGGCGTTGCTGGATGAGCGTCGCGACAACCTGATTGCGGCGGTGTTGGGCGATGAGCGTTTGTTCGGCCTGTCGGTGCTGGATATCACCAGCGGCAACTTCAGCGTGCTGGAGATCAAGGGCTGGGAGAACCTGTTGGCGGAACTTGAGCGTATCAATCCGGTGGAGTTGTTGATTCCGGATGATTGGCCCAAGGACTTGCCGGCAGAGAAACGTCGTGGGACCAAGCGTCGTGCACCGTGGGATTTCGAGCGCGACTCTGCGCTGAAAAGTCTGTGCCAGCAGTTCTCGGTGCAGGACCTTAAAGGCTTCGGTTGCGAAACCCTGACCCTGGCCATCGGTGCCGCAGGCTGCTTGCTCAGCTACGCCAAGGAAACCCAGCGCACTGCTCTGCCTCACTTGCGCAGCCTGCGCCATGAGCGTCTGGACGATACCGTGGTGCTCGATGGCGCCAGCCGTCGCAACCTGGAACTGGACACCAACCTGGCCGGTGGGCGTGATAACACCCTGCAATCGGTGGTGGACCGTTGCCAGACCGCGATGGGCAGCCGTTTGCTGACCCGTTGGTTGAACCGTCCGCTGCGGGATTTGACGGTGCTGCAAGCGCGCCAGTCTTCCATTACCTGCCTGCTCGACGGCTATCGCTTTGAAAAACTGCAGCCGCAACTGAAAGAGATTGGCGATATCGAGCGCATCCTGGCGCGGATCGGCCTGCGCAATGCGCGGCCCCGCGACTTGGCGCGCCTGCGCGATGCCTTGAGCGCCCTGCCGCAGCTGCAAGTCGCGATGACCGAACTGGACACGCCGCACCTGCAACAGCTTGCCGTCACCGCTGGCACTTACCCGGACCTCGCGGCGCTGCTGGAAAAGGCCATTATCGACAACCCGCCGGCGATCATTCGTGACGGCGGCGTGTTGAAAACCGGCTACGACAGCGAGCTGGATGAGCTGCAATCCCTGAGCGAAAACGCCGGGCAGTTCCTGATCGACCTGGAAGCCCGCGAAAAAGCCCGTACGGGCCTGGCCAACCTGAAGGTCGGCTACAACCGCGTGCATGGCTACTTTATCGAGCTGCCGAGCAAGCAGGCCGAGTCGGCGCCTATCGACTATCAACGTCGCCAGACCCTCAAAGGCGCCGAGCGTTTTATCACCCCTGAGCTCAAAGAGTTCGAAGACAAGGCGCTGTCAGCCAAAAGCCGCGCCCTGGCGCGGGAAAAAATGCTCTACGAAGCCTTGCTCGAGGACTTGATCAGCCGCCTGGCGCCGTTGCAAGACACCGCCGCCGCCCTGGCGGAGCTGGATGTATTGAGCAACCTCGCCGAACGTGCGCTGAACCTGGACCTCAATTGCCCACGGTTTGTCAGCGAACCGTGCATGCGTATCGTGCAAGGTCGTCACCCGGTGGTAGAGCAGGTGCTGACCACGCCGTTCGTCGCCAATGACCTGTCGCTGGACGACGATACCCGCATGTTGGTGATCACCGGTCCGAACATGGGTGGTAAATCCACTTACATGCGCCAGACCGCGCTTATCGTGTTGTTGGCGCATATCGGCAGCTTCGTACCGGCAGCCAGTTGCGAATTGTCCCTGGTAGACCGCATTTTCACGCGGATCGGCTCCAGCGATGACCTGGCCGGCGGCCGTTCGACCTTTATGGTGGAAATGAGCGAAACCGCCAACATTCTGCACAACGCCACCGAACGCAGCCTGGTGCTGATGGACGAAGTGGGCCGCGGCACCAGCACCTTCGACGGCCTGTCCCTGGCCTGGGCCGCGGCCGAATGCTTGGCGCATCTGCGTGCGTACACGCTGTTCGCCACGCACTACTTCGAGCTGACGGTGTTGCCGGAAAGCGAGCCGCTGGTGGCCAACGTGCATCTCAATGCCACCGAGCACAACGAGCGCATCGTGTTCCTGCACCATGTGCTGCCAGGGCCGGCGAGCCAGAGTTATGGTCTGGCCGTGGCGCAGTTGGCCGGTGTGCCGAACGAGGTGATCACTCGTGCCCGCGAACACCTCAGCCGGCTGGAAACAACGGCGCTGCCCCATGAAACGGTGGTCGCCAGCCCTGCCAAGGCCAGCAAGAAACCTGCCGCGCCGCACCAGAGCGATATGTTCGCCAGCTTGCCCCATCCAGTGCTGGATGAGTTGGCAAAACTTGACCTGGATGACTTGACGCCACGTAAAGCGCTCGAAATGTTATATGCACTGAAGACTCGGATATAACGCAGACGCTTGCAAGCTGATAGAATCTCGCGCGGTTTGGGATGCTGCGGGCTTTTAGCCTGGTCCGCAGACTATCGCTCTCAAACCTCGCGAACCCCACCACAAGGGGTTTCGCTGCCGCCGCCTGAGGAGAAAATTAGAAATGACCTTCGTCGTCACCGACAACTGCATCAAGTGCAAGTACACCGACTGCGTAGAAGTCTGTCCGGTGGACTGCTTCTACGAAGGCCCGAATTTCCTGGTTATCCACCCGGATGAGTGCATCGACTGCGCCCTGTGTGAACCAGAATGCCCGGCCGTCGCGATTTTCTCCGAGGACGAAGTGCCTGCGGGCATGGAGCAATTCATTCAATTGAACGTCGAGCTGGCCGAAGTGTGGCCAAACATCACCGAGCGCAAAGATCCGATGCCGGATGCCGCTGAATGGGATGGCAAGCCCAACAAAATTGAGCAACTAGAGCGCTAAAGCGCCGCTGCCCAACAAAAAAAGGCCCCTTGAGGGCCTTTTTTGCGTTCGGGTGCCTGCATTCACTTTTCTACAGGCAAAAAAAAGGGGCGGTATGACCCGCCCACATTTTTTCCCTAGTCCCTGTATTCCTTTTCATCATCCTGATGAATCGCATCCTGCGACGGTCCTTCAAACCATCGTTCCTTGATGGCTGTGCCAATCCGTGGACACAGGGCTGATGTTAGAGCGTTCCCAGAGAAGTTCAACGCGATCCCCACGGCGGGCTGACAAACTTTTCCGCTCGCCAGAATTAAAATAATCTTTATTTTTCAAAAGCTTAGATAATAGCTTCGTCGATTCAAGACGTACGTAACCGCTAAAAAAACCAAACACTTACGGAAAAGTAAGCGAATGCTTACACGCGCATTACGCAAAGTAGCAGCAAGCCCTATTGGCGCCCCACCTGTAGGAGCGAGCTCGCTCGCGAAAAACCTGAGAGCACCACGGATCGTCAGGCTTTTCGCGTAACCGTTAAAGCCTAATCAATCGTCGCTCACGGTAATGGTCGGCATCGCCGGCGTCGTCGCTTCCTGCAAAACAATCCGCGCACCGACGTGACGGGCCAATTCCTGATAGATCATCGCGATCTGCCCATCAGCCTCTGCCGCTACGGTAGGTTTGCCACCATCGGCCTGCTCGCGAATCTCCATCGCCAATGGCAACGATGCCAACAGTTCAACGCCATACTGGGTAGCGAGCTTCTCGCCCCCACCTTCACCGAACAGATGCTCGGCATGCCCGCAGTTGGAACAGATGTGCACCGCCATGTTTTCCACAACACCCAGCACCGGGATGTTGACCTTGCGGAACATCTCCACACCTTTCCTGGCGTCGAGCAGCGCCAGGTCCTGAGGCGTGGTGACAATCACTGCACCGGCCACCGGAACTTTCTGCGCAAGGGTCAACTGAATGTCGCCGGTGCCTGGCGGCATGTCGATCACCAGGTAGTCGAGGTCGCCCCAAGCCGTTTGTGTGACCAGTTGCAGCAACGCACCGGAGACCATCGGCCCGCGCCAGACCATCGGCGTGTTGTCATCGGTGAGAAACGCCATGGACATCACTTCCACACCCAGCGACTCGATGGGCACAAACCATTTTTGATCCTTCACCTTCGGCCGCGTGCCTTCGGCGATGCCGAACATCACGCCCTGGCTCGGCCCGTAGATGTCGGCATCGAGAATGCCCACGCGCGCACCTTCCCGCGCCAGGGCCAGGGCCAGGTTGGCCGCCGTGGTGGATTTACCCACGCCGCCCTTGCCGGACGCCACCGCCACCACGTTCTTGACGTTGGCCAGGGCCGGGATCTGCGCCTGGGCCTTGTGCGGCGCGATCACACATTGGATATCGACCTTGGCCGAACCCACGCCGTGCAAGCCCTCGATGGCCATTTGCAACATCTGCGCCCAACCGCTTTTGAACAAACCCGCGGCATAACCCAGTTGCAACTGCACCGACACTTGGTCGCCCTGGACCTCGATGGCACGCACACAACCGGCACTGACCGGGTCCTGGTTCAAATAAGGGTCGGTGTACTGGCGAAGAACGGCTTCCACCGCTGCGCGATTGACGGCGCTCATGGGCTACTCCCGAAAAAAGACTGACTGAAACAGGCGGCTATCCTAACCGTTCCAGCCGCCGAGCGGCATGCTTTCGAAGGTGCGCAAGATACTGAAACAGCGTCACGGGGTGAAATAAATTTCCCGGCGCTTTATAGTGGCCGACCTCCGTTTCATCAAGTAGCCGAGCCCCATGTCCGAGCCACGCAAGATCCTCGTTACCAGCGCCCTGCCCTATGCCAATGGTTCGATCCATCTTGGCCATATGCTTGAGTACATCCAGACCGATATGTGGGTGCGCTTCCAGAAGCATCGCGGCAATCAATGCATTTATGTCTGCGCGGACGACGCCCACGGTTCGGCCATCATGTTGCGCGCCGAAAAGGAAGGCATCACCCCGGAACAACTGATCGCCAATGTGCAGGCTGAACACAGCGCCGACTTTGCCGAGTTTCTGGTGGACTTCGATAACTTCCATTCGACCCACTCGGACGAAAACCGCGAGCTGTCGAGCCAGATCTACCTGCGGCTGAAAGAAGCCGGGCACATCGACCAACGTTCGGTGACCCAGTATTTCGACCCGGAAAAGAAGATGTTCCTGGCCGACCGTTTCATCAAGGGTACCTGCCCGAAATGCGGCACCGAAGACCAGTACGGCGACAACTGCGAAAAATGCGGCGCGACCTACGCACCGACCGACTTGAAGGATCCCAAGTCAGCGATCTCCGGTGCCACTCCGGTGCTTAAAGACTCGCAGCACTTCTTCTTCAAGCTCCCGGATTTCCAGCAAATGCTGCAAACCTGGACGCGCAGCGGCACCTTGCAGGACGCCGTGGCCAACAAACTCTCCGAATGGCTCGACAGTGGCCTGCAGCAGTGGGACATCTCCCGCGACGCGCCGTACTTCGGCTTCGAGATTCCGGGCGAGCCGGGCAAGTACTTCTATGTATGGCTGGACGCGCCGATCGGCTACATGGCCAGCTTCAAGAACCTGTGCGACCGCACCCCGGAGTTGGACTTCGACGCGTTCTGGGGCAAGGACTCCACCGCCGAGCTGTACCACTTCATCGGCAAGGACATCGTCAACTTCCACGCGCTGTTCTGGCCAGCGATGCTTGAAGGCTCGGGCTACCGCAAGCCGACCGGTATTGCCGTGCACGGCTACCTGACGGTCAACGGCCAGAAAATGTCCAAGTCCCGTGGCACCTTTATCAAGGCGCGCACCTACCTGGACCACCTGTCGCCGGAATACCTACGCTATTACTACGCGTCCAAGCTGGGCCGTGGCGTCGACGACCTGGACCTGAACCTGGAAGACTTCGTACAGAAGGTCAACTCGGACCTGGTGGGTAAAGTCGTCAACATCGCCAGCCGTTGCGCCGGGTTTATCCACAAGGGCAACGCCGGTGTACTGGTCGCCGAGAACGCCGCACCGGAACTGACCGACGCCTTCCTGGCCGCCGCGCCGAGCATTGCCGACGCTTATGAAGCCCGCGACTTTGCCCGCGCCATGCGCGAGATCATGGGCCTGGCCGACCGCGCCAACGCCTGGATCGCCGACAAGGCGCCGTGGTCACTGAACAAGCAGGAAGGCAAGGAAGCTGAAGTCCAGGCGATCTGCGCCACCGGAGTCAACCTGTTCCGTCAGTTGGTGATCTTCCTCAAGCCGGTGCTGCCATTGCTGGCCGCCGATGCAGAGGCGTTCCTCAACGTACCGCCGTTGAGCTGGAACGATCACACCACCTTGCTCGGCAATCATCAGTTGAACGCGTTCAAGCCCTTGATGACCCGAATTGACCCGGTGAAAGTCCAGGCCATGACCGACGCTTCGAAAGAAGACCTCGTCGCCAGCCAGACCGATACCGGCCAATCCGCGCCGGCGGGCAATGGCGAACTGGCCAAGGACCCGATTTCCCCGGAAATCGATTTCGACGCCTTTGCCGCCGTGGATCTGCGCGTGGCGCTGATCATCAAGGCCGAAGCCGTGGAAGGTGCCGACAAGCTGCTGCGCCTGACGCTGGATATCGGTGACGAACAGCGCAACGTGTTCTCCGGCATCAAGAGCGCTTACCCGGACCCGTCCAAGCTCGACGGTCGCCTGACAATGATGATCGCCAACCTCAAGCCACGGAAAATGAAGTTCGGCATTTCCGAAGGCATGGTGATGGCGGCGGGCCCTGGCGGCGAAGAAATCTACCTGCTAAGCCCGGACAGCGGTGCCAAGCCGGGTCAACGCATCAAGTAACCTCTGCAAAATGCCCCGCTGTTGCTAACGGCGGGGCTTCTCAGCTTGCCCTCCTCCCTGGGCCGGGCGTCAACGCTATGATCACAGCATGAACCTCATTCAACGTATCGACGCGCTGCTGCCGCAGACTCAATGCGGCAAGTGCGGGCACCCGGGTTGCAAGCCTTACGCAGAAAGCATCGCTAAAGGCGAAGCCATCAACAAGTGCCCGCCCGGTGGGCAGGAAACCATTGAGGGGCTCGCGCAACTGCTGCGCCTGCCGGTACTGGAGCTGGACACCAGCCGTGGAGATGCGCCTGCGCAAGTCGCCTATATCCGCGAGGGCGAATGCATCGGCTGTACCAAATGCATCCAGGCCTGCCCGGTGGACGCCATTGTGGGTGCCGCCAAGTTGATGCACACCGTGATTGTCGACGAGTGCACCGGTTGCGACCTGTGTGTTGCGCCCTGCCCTGTCGACTGTATCGAGATGCGCCCGCTTGCTGACGTTGTGCCTATCGTCGGTGACTTGGCCAGCAACGATGATGAACGGCGTGCACGCGACCTCAAACGCAACCGGGCGCGGCGACGCTTCGAACAACGTAGCGCCCGCCTGCAACGTGAAGAAGCCTGCAAGCTCGCCGAACGCCTGGCACGAGCCAAGCGCGCAGCGCCGATGGAGGTTGCACCGGCCGATAACACTCAGGCCGCTCAGGACGCTGCGATCAAGCAGGCCAAAAGCAGCGTCGCCATGAGTCGCGCTCAGTTGCACAAATCCTTGAAAGCGTTTGGGCATCCGCCGACCTTTGAGCAACAGTCGCAATTGATTATGCTGCAGCGACAGTTCGAGGCATCCGAGCAGGCGCTTGCCGCACTGGAGGCCAACACCTCACCGCAGCCACCGAAGACGGCCACAAAAAGCGCCGAGTTCAAGCGCGCAAAAATCCAGCTGGCCATGCGCCGTGCAGCGTTGAAAAAGGCTCAGGATCACCATGCTGAAGAGCATCAATTGGCAACCTTGAAAGCTGCATTGAATGACGCCGAGCAAACGCTGCAAGATGCCGAGGCCAACGGCTGACCCACTGCGCTGTGTATTACTAACATCACGCCGACCGCCTGCAAGGAAACGTCTGTCCCTATGAATGCCGCAAAACGCCTGGAAATCTTCCGCAGGTTTCACGAAGACAATCCGGAACCGAAAACCGAACTGGCCTACTCCTCACCGTTCGAATTACTGATTGCGGTGATCCTTTCGGCTCAATCCACGGACGTTGGCGTTAACAAGGCCACGGCGAAGTTGTACCCTGTGGCCAATACACCCGCCGCGATTTACGCTCTGGGTGTGGAAGGCCTGTCCGAATACATCAAGACCATCGGCCTGTATAACAGCAAGGCCAAGAATGTGATCGAAACGTGCCGCCTGCTGTTGGAGCTGCATGGAGGCGAGGTACCACAAACCCGCGAAGCCCTCGAAGCCTTGCCTGGCGTGGGCCGCAAAACGGCAAACGTGGTGCTCAATACGGCGTTTCGGCAGTTGACCATGGCGGTGGACACGCACATTTTCCGCGTCAGCAACCGAACCGGCATTGCACGGGGCAAGAATGTGGTTGAGGTGGAAAAGCAATTGATGAAGTTCGTGCCCAAGCCCTATCTGCTCGACTCCCACCATTGGCTGATCCTGCACGGACGCTACGTTTGCCAGGCCCGCAAGCCGCGCTGCGGCAGCTGCCGTATCGAAGACTTGTGCGAATACAAGGACAAGACCTCCGACGATTGAGCGATCATTGGTTTTTGTGATCAGACGATTGAAAAAATCTTTTTTACCCGTTCGCGGATTATCGCTATAAGGAGCCCCAACGGCAGTCTTAGCCTGGAGTTGACCTTATGAGCGCTGGCAACGAACAACTGGAAGTGGAAGACGACCTCGTTGAGTCGGATGACGATGTGGTAGAGGCACCTGTGGCAGAGGTGGCCAAGACCAATTTAAGCAAACGCCGCACTATCGACAATCTTCTGGAAGAGCGACGCTTGCAAAAACAGCTGGCCGATTACGACTTCGATCTCTGATCGAGCCGTTGACGGCCGGAAGCCTCCCTGACGGAGGCTTTTTTCTGCCGGTTACACGGGTATTCAAGGGGGGCAATATCCTCCTAGACCAAGCCGTTGCGCTGGGCCAGTTCGATCAGGTCCACGAGGGACCTGGCATTGAGCTTGAGCAGCAAGCGCGTCTTGTAGGTACTGACGGTTTTGTTGCTGAGGAACATGCCATCGGCAATTTCCTTGTTGGTTTTGCCACGGGCCAGTTGCTGCAGCACCATCATCTCCCGTCCCGATAAGCGTTCGACCATGTCGGCTTCACTGGCATTGCCCATGGTTGACCGCACTGAGTTGAGCGCCTGGTTCGGGAAATAGCTATAGCCGGAAAGCACCGCCTTGATGGCACTGAGCAACTCTGTCAGATCCTGCTGCTTGCACACATAGCCGGCGGCACCCGCCTGCATGCAGCGCATGGAAAAATGGCCAGGCGCCTGGGACGTCAGCACCAGCACCTTGAACGAGACGGCTTGCTTGGTCGAAGCCAGCCGACAAATAACTTCCAGACCGTCGAGCTTGGGGATTCCGATATCCAGTATCACAATATCCGGCATATGTTCCCGTGCAAGTTGCAACGCATCGACACCGTTATCAGTCTCGGCAACGACCTCATAACCATGACGCTCCATTAGCATGCGCACAGCAAGACGAATGACGGGATGATCATCCACGATCAGCACTTTATTCATGAGAAAGTCCAATTTCGCTGTTCGAATTATTTAGAGCAAACACAATAGCCTAGTCGATTACTAGTTGGCATAGCATTCCCCCCCGAGCAAGAGCAGGCAGAGACCCAACCCACAAGAAGATAGGAATTAGCCTACAAAAATTCGCCAACTTAGATGCATAGAGCTTTATGGTTGCTTTCAGACCTTTCTCGACGCGTACATATTTTGAGTGAAAGATCATGACCATCAGCCCGTGAAAGTAAACGTGCCGCACAAGTCTTTCAGGAAATACCCCTTGTTTGTCGCAATGGCGCCAGCAAACCGCCCCGAAAAAACTATCCGCATTAGTTCCATTTAACATATTTCGACACTTCCATAATTCCTACAGAAAATTCAACAACTCACATATCCATTGCAGCTACATGAGTGAATTTTCTGTCAGACATAGTTCCTCCTCAGATGTAAAAAATCATTCAACCTTAAAAACATAAAGATAAACTGGATAATAATTGCGCAAGTTACGGAAAAATCCTTAAACACACGCTAAACGCTAATAAACAGCGCCGCATCTAAAATCCAGGCAAAAAAAAATGACCCCTTGCAAAAGGGGCCATTTTTCACGACGGGCGCACGGTTCAGAACAACGAGCGGCCCTTGTTGGCAGCAATGCGCATGCGCAGTGCGTTCAACTTGATGAAGCCTGCCGCGTCCGCCTGATTGTAGGCGCCGCCGTCTTCTTCGAAGGTGGCGATGTTGGAGTCGAACAGCGACTCATCGGACTTGCGGCCGGTGACGATCACGTTGCCCTTGTACAGCTTCAGGCGCACGACACCGTTCACGTGGGCCTGGGAAGCGTCGATCATCTGTTGCAGCATCAGACGCTCAGGGCTCCACCAGTAACCGGTGTAGATCAGGCTGGCATACTTGGGCATCAGCTCGTCTTTAAGGTGGGCGACTTCACGGTCCAGGGTGATGGACTCGATGGCGCGGTGGGCACGCAGCATGATGGTGCCGCCCGGGGTTTCGTAGCAACCGCGAGACTTCATGCCCACATAACGGTTCTCGACGATGTCGAGACGGCCGATACCATGCTGACCGCCGATACGGTTCAGGGTCGCCAGTACGGTGGCCGGGGTCATTTCAACGCCGTCCAGCGCAACGATGTCACCGTTGCGGTAAGTCAGTTCCAGGTACTGCGCCTTGTCTGGAGCGTTCTCCGGGGAGACCGTCCATTTCCACATATCTTCTTCGTGCTCGGTCCAGGTGTCTTCCAGCACGCCGCCTTCATAGGAAATGTGCAGCAGGTTGGCGTCCATTGAGTACGGCGACTTCTTCTTGCCATGGCGCTCGATCGGAATAGCGTGCTTTTCAGCGTAATCCATCAGCTTTTCACGGGACAGCAGGTCCCATTCACGCCACGGCGCAATGACTTTAACGCCTGGCTTGAGTGCGTAGGCACCCAGTTCGAACCGTACCTGGTCGTTGCCCTTGCCGGTGGCGCCGTGAGAAATGGCGTCGGCGCCCGTTTCGTTGGCGATCTCGATCAGGCGCTTGGCGATCAGCGGACGTGCGATGGAGGTACCCAGCAGGTACTCACCTTCGTAGACAGTGTTGGCGCGAAACATCGGAAAAACGAAATCGCGGACGAACTCTTCGCGCAGGTCGTCAATGTAGATCTCTTTCACGCCCATGGCTTGCGCCTTGGCACGTGCAGGTTCGACCTCTTCACCCTGACCCAGGTCAGCGGTGAAGGTCACCACTTCACAGTTATAAGTATCCTGCAGCCACTTGAGGATCACCGAAGTGTCCAGGCCGCCGGAATACGCGAGAACGACCTTGTTTACGTCGGCCATGCCATCACTCCACGGGGTTGTACGGAAAGGCGACGATTCTACCGATCAAAACCGTGAAATTACAGGGGCGCGACAGCAAATGAAGATAAAGCGACAGATTATGTCGAGTGGGCGACCGATGGTCGCCTCTTATGAGGTAGCCACCGGGTTGCTCGGCGCAGTGGCCTGAGGCGCCGGTTTCTCTGGGGCAGCCACCCGCTCAAGCTGAATATTTACACGGCGGTTACGCGCACGGTTGGTGGCATTAGTGTTGGGCGCCAAGGGGTAGCTTTCGCCATGGAAGCGCATCGTGATTTGCGATTCCTGAATGCCGTTGGCCTTGAAGTAGTCCATCACCGCCAGGGCGCGGCGCCGTGAGACGTCACGGTTGGTCAGGCGATTGCCACTGTTGTCGGAATGACCGTTCAACTCGACATGATTGACCGTGGGATCGGCTTTCATGAATGCCAGGATCACCGACAACTTCTTCTTGGCCGCCGCGTCCAGCTCAATACCACCACCGGGGAAGCCCACTTCAGTCTGTTTGACCTGGTCGTAATTCATGGGCAGCAGCTTGGTGGTGCACACCTGATAATCGTTGTACGCCTTGTTGAACTTCACAGGCAGCAGGCGAATTTCCGAGTAGCCGCCTTGACGCCCGTAATGCCGCACGGTCGGGCTGCGCCCTTCAAGCAAACCCGTGAACAGGCGGCCGGCCTGGGCCTGGGAGCTATTGAACAGGACGTCGCCGCTGCCGACACGCACGGCCCCAAGGTTGATATCACCTCGGCCCGGCTGCCACGGCGCGGCCGCGGCCAATAAGGTTGCCGAGCCGGCGCCGAGGGTGCCGCCATAGGTTTTCAGACGAAACGTTGCCTGCTCGCCGGCCCGGCGCACGAACTCACCGGAACCGAAATCGGTGATCGGCTGGGTCAGGCGGCACTCGAACTGATCGCCCTCTACCTTCCACTCAATATTCTCCAGACGTGTCTGGAACGTGAGGGCCGCCGCAGGCAGGCTGGCGAACACACTGAGCAGGGCTAGATAATACTGGCGCACGGGAGGCTCCACTGGTTTCTACAACACTTCAAAGCGTCATACATCGTTAAGGCATACCCGGAGATATCGGTAGCATCCGGCAAAACTTGATAGCGAGTGCCTGCAAGAGTCTTTTCCGGTAGCATTCCCACCAGATTGACCCGCCTGGAATCCCCAATGTCCGACCGCCTGACCCTGCTGCGTCCCGACGACTGGCATATTCATCTTCGCGATGGTGCTGCGTTACCCCAAACCGTGGCCGATGTGGCCCGCACGTTTGGCCGTGCCATCATCATGCCTAACCTGGTACCTCCGGTGCGCAATGCCGCAGAAGCCGACGCCTATCGCCAGCGCATCCTCGCTGCACGACCGGCCGGCAGCCGCTTCGAACCGTTGATGGTGCTCTACCTGACCGACCGCACCCAGCCTGAAGAAATTCGTGAAGCCAAGGCCAGCGGTTATGTGCACGCCGCCAAGCTGTACCCGGCAGGTGCGACCACCAACTCCGATTCCGGTGTAACCAGTATCGACAAGATCCTGCCGGCGATCGAAGCCATGGCGGAGGTCGGCATGCCATTGCTGATCCACGGGGAAGTCACCCGTGGCGACGTGGATGTGTTCGATCGCGAAAAAATCTTCATCGATGAACACATGCGTCGTGTGGTCGAGTTGTTCCCTACGCTCAAAGTGGTGTTTGAACACATCACCACCGCCGATGCGGTGCAGTTCGTCAGCGAAGCGTCGGCCAACGTTGGCGCGACCATCACCGCTCATCACCTGCTCTACAACCGCAACCACATGCTGGTGGGCGGGATTCGGCCGCATTTCTATTGCCTGCCTATCCTCAAGCGCAATACCCACCAGGTGGCACTGCTGGATGCCGCCACCAGCGGCAGCCCGAAGTTCTTCCTCGGCACCGACTCTGCGCCACACGCCCAGCACGCCAAGGAAGCCGCATGCGGCTGCGCCGGCTGCTACACCGCGTTTGCCGCCATCGAGTTGTACGCCGAAGCTTTCGAACAGCGTAACGCGCTGGACAAACTCGAAGGTTTCGCCAGCCTCAACGGCCCGCGTTTCTACGGCCTGCCGGCGAATACCGACCGCATTACCCTGGTCCGTGAAGACTGGACCGCCCCTGCCAGCCTGCCGTTTGGCGAGCTGACCGTTATCCCGCTGCGCGCCGGTGAAACACTGCGCTGGCGCCTGCTGGAGGAAAGCAAGTGAGTGAAGACCATTACGACGACGAACAAGAGCACGGCGGTGGCGGCTCGCGCCATCCGATGGCCGAGCGTTTTCGCGGCTATCTGCCGGTCGTCATCGACGTAGAAACCGGTGGTTTCAACTGCGCCACCGATGCCTTGCTGGAAATTGCCGCAACCACCATCGGCATGGACGAACAGGGCTTTGTGTACCCGGAGCACACCCATTTCTTTCGCGTCGAGCCGTTTGAAGGCGCCAATATCGAAGCCGCTGCCCTGGAATTCACCGGGATCAAGCTCGACCACCCACTGCGTATGGCGGTAAGTGAAGAAGCGGCGCTGACCGATATCTTCCGTGGCGTGCGCAAGGCGTTGAAGGCCAATGGCTGCAAACGTGCGATCCTGGTCGGCCACAACAGCAGTTTCGACCTGGGCTTCCTGAACGCCGCCGTGGCGCGGCTGGACATGAAGCGCAACCCGTTTCATCCGTTCTCCAGTTTCGACACCGCAACGCTTGCCGGCCTGGCCTACGGTCAGACCGTTCTGGCCAAAGCCTGCCAGGCGGCCGGTATCGACTTTGACGGGCGTGAAGCCCACTCGGCCCGCTACGACACCGAAAAGACCGCCGAGCTGTTCTGCGGCATCGTCAATCGGTGGAAACAGATGGGCGGCTGGGAAGACTTCAACGACTGAAGGCAAATCCCACGCATAAAAAAACCGGCCTTTTCAGGCCGGTTTTTTTGTACCGTGACGTTGGCTTACAGCTTGCCAGCGTTCTCGGTCAGGTAAGCCGCAACGCCTTCTGGCGAAGCGTTCATGCCTTTGTCGCCTTTTTTCCAGTTGGCAGGGCAGACTTCGCCGTGCTCTTCGTGGAATTGCAGCGCGTCGACCAGGCGGATCAGCTCTTCCATGTTACGGCCCAGCGGCAGGTCGTTGATGATCTGCGAACGCACAACGCCCTTGTCGTCGATCAGGAACGCGCCACGGAACGCCACGCCGCCTTCGGACTCAACGTCGTAGGCCTTGGCGATGTCGTGCTTCATGTCGGCAGCCATGGTGTATTTGACTTTGCCGATGCCGCCGTCGTTGATGGCGGTGTTGCGCCAGGCGTTGTGGGTGAAATGGGAGTCGATGGAAACCGCGACCACTTCAACATTGCGCGCTTTGAAATCGTCCATGCGGTGGTCCAGGGCGATCAGCTCTGAAGGGCAGACGAAGGTGAAGTCCAGCGGGTAGAAGAACACCAGGCCGTATTTGCCTTTGATGGCTTCAGACAGCTTGAAGCTGTCTACGATTTCGCCATTGCCGAGGACGGCTGGTACGTCGAAATCCGGGGCTTGTTTACCGACGAGTACGCTCATTGGATATCTCCTGATATAGGGGTGACGATTGAAGTAAAAGGACCGGTCGAGTCTGCCTGTGGAAACAGACAGAAATATGACGCAATCACGCTTCGTGAAGACCGACCATCATACACCGAAAAAACCGTTCGTCAGCGCACGGGCAATTCCCCCCGGATTGCTGCTGAAACTATTTTGACAATCATTCTCGTTAACATTAAGATCCATCGCACTTAAGCCATAAACCCGCGACGGTTCTCACTTATGTATGTCTGCCTCTGCACTGGCGTCACCGACGGACAAATCCGCGAAGCAATCTATGAAGGTTGCTGCAGCTACAAAGAAGTGCGTGAAACCACCGGCGTTGCCAGCCAGTGCGGCAAATGTGCTTGCCTGGCCAAGCAAGTGGTACGGGAAACCCTGACGCAGCTGCAAACAGCCCAGGCCGCACTCCCCTACTCGACAGAATTTACACACGCCTGATAGGCATGTTTTAAAGAACCGGACCTTGTGTCCGGTTTTTTTATGCCTGTAATTCAATTAGTTAGCGCCAAGACGCGGAACACAAACATTCTTATTCCGATTAATTTTCATTTATTATTCAATAACTTAGGTTTGACACTAGGATTTTCACCGCTCAGACTCTGCCCTATACACAGCTATTACAGGGCAGGACCCCAGTCATGAAAGGCGACATCTCAGTCATCCAGCAACTCAACAAAATCCTTGCCAATGAACTGGTCGCGATCAATCAGTACTTCCTGCATGCGCGCATGTACGATGACTGGGGCCTGGAAAAGCTCGGCAAGCGTGAATACAAAGAATCGATCAAGGCCATGAAGGACGCCGACGCGCTGATCAAGCGCATCCTGTTCCTGGAAGGCCTGCCGAACGTGCAGGACCTGGGCAAGCTGAACATCGGCGAGCACACCCAGGAAATGATCAGCAGCGACCTGGGCTTTGAGCGCAAGAGCCACAGCGACCTGAAGGCTGGTATCGCTCACTGCGAAACCAAGGGCGATTTCGGCAGCCGTGAACTGTTGGAAGATATCCTGGAAGATCAGGAAGAGCATATCGACTGGCTTGAAACCCAGTTGGGCCTGATCGACAAGGTCAGCCTGGAGAATTACCTGCAATCGCAGATGGGCGAATAACTGCGTTTGTTATCACTGTAGGAGCGAGCTTGCTCGCGAAGAACGTCAACGATCACGCAGCGCATCTGATTTAACGCGTTGCCTGGGCGACCTTCGCGAGCAAGCTCGCTCCTACAGAAAAGCTCAAAAAAAGCCCCGCTCTCTTGTGAGAAGCGGGGCTTTTTATTGCTCGCCAATTAGGCGTCAGTCTTGACTGCTGCTTTTTGCGCTGCGTCTTTGATCAGCGCTTGCAGCGAACCATCAGCTGCCATTTCAGTGATGATGTCGCTACCGCCAACCAGCTCACCGGCTACCCACAACTGCGGGAAAGTCGGCCAGTTGGCGTACTTTGGCAGGTTGGCGCGGATTTCAGGGTTTTGCAGGATATCCACGTAAGCGAACTTCTCGCCACATGCCATCACAGCCTGGGACGCTTTTGCGGAGAAACCGCACTGAGGCGCGTTAGGTGCGCCCTTCATGTAAAGCAGAATGGTGTTGTTGGCAATCTGCTCTTTGATCGTTTCGATGATATCCATGGAACACCTCTGCAGGAACTTTGCGACTCACGGGTCGGCACGGTGGCGCATTGTAACGCAAAAATCCAGCAGGATGCTCAGGCCGCCGCCACCTTCACCGGTACGCCGTTGAGCGCCGCATTACCCGACAACTCGTCCAATTGCCGCTCGTCGGTCAAGTCATTGGCACTCGCCCCCGGCTGGCCGCTCGCGATGCTCATCTGCACGCCCGGACGACCGTGGCCCCAGCCGTGAGGCAGGCTGACCACACCCGGCATCATGTCCGTGCTGGCCGCTACTTCCACCTCGACCATACCGATACGCGAACTCACCCGCACCCGCTGGCCATCGCTCAACTGACGGCTAGCCAGATCATCGGGGTGCATCAGCAGTTGATGGCGTGGCTTACCCTTCACCAGCCGGTGATAGTTATGCATCCAGGAATTATTGCTGCGCACATGCCGCCTGCCAATCAATAGCAGTTCGTCGGCCACCGGCACCGGCTGCGCGGCGAAACGCGCCAGGTCTGCCAGGATCACGGCCGGTGCCGCTTGCACCTTGCCATCCGCGGTTTTCAAACGTGCCGCGAGGTTGGGCTTGAGCGGCCCCAGGTCGACCCCATGGGGATGATCCGCCAGCATCGCCACCGACAGTTTATGACTGGATGCGTCACCATAGGCACCCCCACGCAGGCCAAAGTCGATCATCTGTGCCGGTGGCAGGGTGGGCTTGAGCACCGCGCCAGTGTGCGCCGCGAACGCCTTGGCCAAGCCGACAAAGATCTCCCAGTCATGCAATGCACCCTCAGGCTTGGGCAGGATGGCGCGATTGAAGCGTGTGACATTGCGTACCGCGAACAAATTGAAGGTAGTGTCGTAGTGATCGTTTTCCAGCGCCGAGGTGGACGGCAAGATCAGGTCGGCATAACGCGTGGTCTCGTTGATATACAGGTCGATGCTGACCATGAACTCCAACCCGTCCAGGGCTTGTTCCAATTGGCGGCCGTTAGGCGTGGACAGTACCGGGTTGCCGGCCACCGTCACCAGGGCGCGGATCTGCCCTTCACCCTCGGTCAGCATTTCTTCGGCCAGGGCTGACACCGGCAGTTCTCCGCCGTACTCCGGCCGCCCGGACACGCGGCTCTGCCAGCGGTTGAAATGGCCGCCGCTGGTGGAGGCCACCAAGTCCACCGCGGGGCTGGTGCAGAGCGCGCCGCCGACACGGTCCAGGTTGCCGGTCACCAGGTTGATCAGTTGCACCAGCCAATGGCACAGCGTGCCAAACGCTTGGGTCGAGACCCCCATGCGGCCATAACAAACGGCCTTGTCAGCGCCGGCGAAGTCCCTGGCCAACTGGCGAATCTGCTCGGCAGGCACCGCACACTGGCGGCTCATGGCCTCGGCATCGAAGCCGGTAATCGCCTTGCGTACATCATCCAGGCCTTGCACCGGCAAATGGCTATCGCGTGTCAGCCCTTCGGAGAACAAAGTGTTGAGCACCCCAAACAACAATGCCGCATCGCCGCCGGGGCGTACGAACACATGCTGGTCCGCGATGGCTGCCGTCTCGCTGCGCCGAGGGTCGACCACCACCACTTTTCCGCCCCGCGCCTGGATGGCCTTGAGGCGTTTCTCCACATCGGGCACGGTCATGATGCTGCCATTGGAAGCCAGCGGGTTGCCGCCGAGAATCAACATGAAGTCGGTCTGGTCGATATCGGGTATGGGCAACAACAGGCCGTGGCCGTACATCAGGTGACTGGTGAGGTGATGAGGCAGTTGGTCTACCGAGGTCGCGGAAAAACGATTGCGCGTCTTCAACAGCCCTAGAAAGTAGTTGCTGTGGGTCATCAACCCATAGTTATGCACGCTTGGGTTGCCCTGATACACCGCCACCGCGTTCTGCCCATGCCGCGCCTGGATACCCGCAAGCCGCTCGGCCACCAGGGCAAAGGCTTCATCCCAGCCAATCGGCTGCCATTCGCTGCCCACCCGCCGCATGGGTTGGTGCAGGCGGTCCGGGTCATTCTGGATGTCCTGCAGGGCCACCGCCTTGGGGCAGATGTGGCCGCGACTGAAACTGTCCAGAGGGTCGCCCTTGATCGAGGTGATCGCCAGGCTACCGTCTTCGGCTTGGGTGGTTTCCAGGGTGAGGCCGCAGATGGCTTCGCACAGGTGGCAGGCACGGTGGTGGAGAGTCTTGGTCATGGCCAGTCTCTTTTATAGGGGCTTTGACTCAACTATGGGCCGCGACCACTTGGCGCGCCAGCAACCTTCGCGTTGTGAATCGACGGGCATAGGCCAGGGCATGGCTAAGCATGAGCAAATGTTTCAGAAACCTTGTCAGCAGGCGCTGAAACCGACGCGACCTGGCCCAAGCCCGCCCCCGCGCATTGCAAAAGGCCTGGACGCCAGTGTACAAATGGCTCGCTGCTGTCAGGAATTCGTCTTCAAACGCGCGCCAGCGCCCTGCTTGAACACCCCTAAAGCCGTAGCCCTATTGGTAAAACGCGACATTTAATGTCAATATCGCGTCTTCCCCTATTTCGTCGCCCCGTGCGGCTTTCGCCGCAGGTCTCGCCCGTTGTCGCAATAAACAAGGCTTTGAGTATCTGCGGTCTGTTGCAAAAGGTAGTTAATGATGAGCGCAAGGCACTTTCTCTCCCTGATGGATTGCACGCCCGAAGAGCTGGTCAGCGTGATCCGTCGAGGCATTGAGCTTAAAGACCTGCGTAACCGCGGTGTACTGTTTGAGCCGTTGAAAAACCGGGTACTCGGGATGATTTTCGAAAAGTCCTCGACCCGCACACGCCTGTCGTTCGAAGCCGGCATGATCCAGTTGGGTGGCCAGGCCATCTTCCTGTCACCGCGCGACACCCAATTGGGCCGTGGTGAGCCGATCAGCGATTGCGCCATCGTGATGTCGCGCATGCTCGATGCCGTGATGATCCGTACCTTCGCCCACAGCACCTTGACCGAATTTGCCGCCAACTCCCGTGTGCCCGTGATCAACGGCCTGTCCGATGACCTGCACCCCTGCCAGTTGCTGGCCGACATGCAAACCTTCCTCGAGCACCGTGGCTCGATCCAAGGCAAAACCGTGGCCTGGATCGGCGATGGCAACAACATGTGCAACAGCTATATAGAAGCGGCGATCCAGTTCGACTTCCACCTGCGCATCGCCTGCCCTGAAGGCTACGAGCCCAGCGCCGAGTTCATGGCCAAGGCCGATGGCCGTGTGCAACTGCTGCGCGATCCGAAAGACGCAGTGGTCGGCGCGCACCTGGTCAGCACCGACGTCTGGACCTCCATGGGCCAGGAAGACGAAACCGCCAAGCGCCTGGCCCAGTTCGCGCCGTTCCAGGTGACCCGTGCGTTGCTCGACCTGGCCGCGCCAGACGTGCTGTTCATGCACTGCCTGCCCGCCCACCGGGGCGAAGAAATCAGCCAGGACCTGCTCGACGATTCGCGCTCAGTCGCGTGGGATCAGGCCGAGAACCGCCTGCATGCGCAAAAAGCCTTGCTCGAATTCCTCGTACCACCGTCGTACCACCACGCATGAGCCAGTCATTACTGCTGAACCTGCGCAATCTGGCATGCGGCTATCAAGACCAGCGCGTCGTGCAGAACCTCAACCTGCACCTCAACGCCGGCGATATCGGTTGCCTGCTCGGCTCTTCAGGGTGTGGCAAAACCACTACCCTGCGCGCGATTGCTGGCTTTGAGCCGGTGCATGAAGGCGAAATCAGCCTGGCGGGCGAAGTCATCTCCCGTGCCGGTTTCACCCTCGCCCCGGAAAAACGTCGTATCGGCATGGTGTTTCAGGACTACGCGTTGTTCCCGCACCTGAGCGTGGCTGACAACATCGCCTTTGGCATTCGCAAACACCCGCAAAAAGAGCGCGTGGTCGCCGAGTTGCTGGAACTGGTTAACTTGAAAAACCTGGGCAAGCGCTTCCCCCATGAGCTTTCCGGTGGTCAGCAACAACGCGTCGCTCTCGCCCGGGCCCTGGCGCCGGAGCCGCAACTGCTGTTGCTGGATGAACCCTTTTCCAACCTCGATGGCGAACTGCGCCGCAAGCTCAGCCATGAAGTGCGCGACATCCTCAAGGCTCGCGGCACCAGCGCGATCCTGGTAACCCATGATCAGGAAGAGGCCTTCGCCGTCAGCGATCACGTCGGGGTCTTCAAGGAAGGCCGCCTTGAGCAGTGGGACACGCCCTACAACCTCTATCACGAACCGCAGACGCCTTACGTCGCCAGTTTCATCGGCCAAGGGTATTTCATCCGTGGTCGGCTGAACTCGCCCGAATCGGTCAGCACTGAACTGGGCGACCTGCGCGGCAACCGTGCCTACACCTTGCCGACCGGCGCTGCGGTGGACGTGCTGCTGCGACCGGACGATATCGTGTATGCGCCGGACAGCGCGTTGAAAGCCCGGATCGTCGGCAAGACCTTCCTCGGCGCCTCAACGCTGTACCGGTTACAGCTGCCGACCGGCGCTCAGCTGGAGTCGATTTTCCCCAGCCATGCCGATCACCAAGTGGGCGCGGAGGTGGGGATTCGTGTGGCGGCTGAGCATTTGGTGGTGTTCCAGGCATCCGGCAGCACAGCGGCGCAAATTCCTGCTGTTGAGTCAGGCGTGCGCCGCCACAGCGTCGCTCACTGATAAAACCGGGTCGGAATGTAGGAGCTGGCTTGCCTGCGATGCAGACAACTCGGGTTATCTGTTACACCGCGTTGATGCTATCGCAGGCAAGCCAGCTCCCACATTTGATCCTCATAGACTTCAAAGAATGAATATCAGGCCCGCCCGATCGGTGCGAATTTGGCCTGGGTGTGTTCAGCCAACACCGCCGCTGGCAATTCAACTTCCAATCCTCTTCTGCCCGCGCTGACAAAAATCGTTGCAAAGGGTTGCGCCGTTTCATCGATAAACGTGCGCAGCCGCTTCTTCTGACCCAGCGGGCTGATGCCGCCCAACAGATAACCCGTGGAACGCTGCGCCGCTGCCGGGTCAGCCATTTCGACTTTCTTCACACCCGCAGCATGAGCCAGGGCTTTCAAGTCCAGACTTCCGACGACCGGCACAACCGCCACCAACAATTCACCCTTCTCACTGCTCGCCAGCAGCGTCTTGAACACTTGGGCCGGGTCCAGGCTCAATTTTTCCGCGGCCTCCAGCCCATACGAGGCTGCCTTGGGATCATGTTCATAACTATGCACACGATGTTCGGCGCGAACTTTTTTCAACAGGTCCAATGCAGGGGTCATAACGGCTCCGGGCGGGCAAACTGATGGCCAATTCTAGGCCAAGCCTACCTAAAACGCTCTAGCACAGACCTATCACCGCAAAAGCAACGTGCCTTGGCCATGATCATTCACCACACCAATAGTTCGGAAATGACCAATGGTTCACTTTCGACCTTTGACAGCGGTCATTCTTGTCTATATTTTTTCGTTTCCGAATACCGTAGGAATAATTCTCTGGTACTCCGCAGTGAGCCACGATCCAGGATGGGGATCCTTCTCGTGGTGAATATCGCGCAACTGCCCGTTGAGGCCGTGCGCAAGACAAGAACAACAATTGAGGTTTTCCATGACAACTGCTCTTCAACAGCCTTCACTTTCGAGCCAATGCATGGCCGAATTCCTGGGCACCGCGCTGCTGATCTTCTTCGGTACAGGATGCGTCGCCGCGCTCAAGGTCGCGGGTGCGAGCTTTGGCTTATGGGAAATCAGTATCATCTGGGGGGTCGGCGTGAGCATGGCGATCTACCTGAGTGCCGGTATTTCCGGGGCTCACCTCAACCCGGCGGTCAGTATCGCCCTGTGCATCTTTGCCGATTTTGAAAAGCGCAAACTGCCCTTCTATATTCTTGCCCAGGTCGCCGGCGCCTTTTGCTCCGCCGCCCTGGTGTACACGCTCTACAGCAATCTGTTTTTCGATTACGAACAAACTCACCACATGGTCCGCGGCTCCCAAGCCAGCCTGGAATTGGCGTCGGTGTTCTCCACCTATCCCCATGCGCTGCTGAGCACGGCCCAGGCATTCCTGGTGGAGATGGTCATCACCGCCATCCTGATGGGCGTGATCATGGCTCTGACCGATGATAACAACGGCCTGCCACGCGGCCCCCTGGCCCCCCTGCTGATCGGTTTGCTGATCGCCGTAATCGGCAGCGCCATGGGTCCGTTGACTGGCTTTGCGATGAACCCGGCACGGGATTTCGGTCCCAAGCTGATGACCTTTTTCGCCGGTTGGGGTGAAATGGCCTTTACTGGCGGTCGCGATATTCCTTATTTCCTGGTGCCGATTTTCGCTCCGATTGTCGGCGCATGCCTGGGCGCTGCGGCCTATCGCGGGCTGATTGCTCGCCACCTGCCGAGCGCCGCACCGGCTATCGCTGAAGAAACACCTGACACGGCTGTCAACGGCAAGACTCGTATTTCCTGAAAGCGCCAGCCTGGTCCCCTGCCCTTCGCGGCCCAAGCTGATTTCTGACTTCCTTATTTCGTCCAAGGCAATTGACATGACCGACCTTCAGAATAAGAACTACATCATTGCCCTTGATCAGGGCACCACCAGTTCCCGGGCGATCATCTTCGATCGTGACGCCAACGTGGTGTGTACCGCCCAGCGTGAATTCGTCCAGCACTACCCGCAGGCTGGCTGGGTTGAACATGACCCGATGGAAATCTTCGCCACCCAGAGCGCGGTGATGGTCGAAGCGCTGGCGCAGGCCGGCCTGCACCATGACCAGGTGGCCGCCATCGGTATCACCAACCAGCGTGAAACCACGGTGGTCTGGGACAAGATCACCGGCCGCCCGATCTATAACGCTATTGTCTGGCAGTGCCGCCGCAGTACCGAGATCTGCCAGCAGCTCAAGCGCGACGGCCATGAGCAATACATCAGCGACACCACGGGCCTTGTGACCGACCCGTACTTCTCCGGCACCAAGCTCAAGTGGATCCTCGACAACGTCGAAGGCAGTCGCGAACGTGCGCGCAATGGCGAACTGCTGTTCGGCACCGTCGACAGCTGGCTGATCTGGAAATTTACCGGCGGCAAGACCCACGTCACCGACTACACCAACGCGTCGCGCACCATGCTCTTCAACATCCACACCCTGGAGTGGGATGCGAAGATGCTGGAGATTCTCGACATCCCACGGGAAATGCTCCCTGAAGTGAAGTCGTCGTCGGAAATCTATGGCCGTACCAAGAGCGGCATCGCTATCGGTGGCATTGCCGGCGACCAGCAAGCGGCCCTGTTTGGCCAGATGTGCGTGGAAGCGGGCCAGGCCAAGAACACCTACGGCACCGGCTGCTTCCTGCTGATGAACACCGGCGACAAGGCGGTGAAATCCAAGCACGGCATGCTCACCACCATCGCCTGCGGCCCACGCGGTGAGGTGGCCTACGCCCTGGAAGGCGCGGTCTTCAACGGCGGCTCCACCGTGCAATGGCTGCGTGACGAGCTGAAGATCATCAACGATGCCCACGACACCGAATACTTTGCCGGCAAGGTCAAGGACAGCAACGGCGTGTACCTGGTACCCGCTTTCACCGGTCTCGGCGCGCCCTACTGGGACCCGTATGCCCGTGGCGCACTGTTCGGCCTGACCCGTGGCGTACGCGTAGACCACATTATTCGCGCAGCCCTGGAGTCGATTGCCTACCAGACCCGCGACGTCCTCGACGCCATGCAACAGGACTCGGGCGAACGCCTCAAGGCCCTGCGCGTGGACGGCGGCGCGGTTGCCAACAACTTCCTGATGCAATTCCAGGCCGACATCCTCGGCACCCAGGTAGAACGCCCGCAAATGCGCGAGACCACCGCCCTCGGCGCGGCCTACCTGGCGGGCCTGGCGTGTGGCTTCTGGGGCAGCCTGGACGAGTTGCGCGGCAAGGCGGTAATCGAGCGCGAGTTCGAGCCACAGCTGGATGAGGCGGCCAAAGAGAAACTCTACGCCGGCTGGCAAAAAGCTGTGAGCCGCACCCGTGACTGGGAGCCGCACGAAGGCGCCGAATAAGCCAAGCGCTGGCTTACGGCAGGTGTAACTGGCAGGGAGCGGATTCCTGCGTCATCATGGGCCACTTTTGTATGGCAGCCCAAAGGACGCCCCATGAATCTGCCTCCCCGCCAACAACAAATCCTCGAACTGGTCCGCGAACGCGGGTACGTCAGTATCGAGGAAATGGCGCAGCTATTCGTTGTCACCCCGCAAACCATCCGCCGCGATATCAACCAGCTGGCGGACGCCAACCTGTTGCGCCGCTACCACGGCGGCGCAGCCTATGACTCCAGTGTCGAGAACACCGCGTACGCCATGCGTGCCGACCAGATGCGCGACGAGAAGCAACGCATCGGCGAAGCCATCGCCGCGCAGATTCCCGATCATGCCTCGCTGTTCATCAACATCGGCACCACCACCGAATCCATCGCCCGTGCGCTGCTCAATCACAGCCACCTGAAAATCATCACCAACAACCTCAACGTTGCCACCATGCTCAGCGCCAAGGACGACTTCGATGTGTTGCTCACCGGCGGCAATGTACGCCGTGACGGCGGCGTGGTGGGCCAGGCCAGTGTCGACTTCATCAACCAGTTCAAGGTCGACTTTGCCCTGGTGGGCATCAGCGGGATCGACGAGGACGGCAGCCTGCTGGACTTCGATTACCAGGAGGTGCGGGTTTCCCAGGCAATCATCGCCAATGCGCGGCAGGTGATCCTGGCGGCGGACTCCAGCAAATTCGGGCGCAATGCCATGATTCGCCTGGGGCCGATCAGCCTGGTGGACTGCCTGGTGACTGACCAGCAGCCGGTGCCGGCCTTGGTGCAAGTGCTGAATGAGCACAAGGTGCGGCTGGAAGTCGTTTAGCGCCTGTTCAGGCGTCATCGCGGGCAAGCCCGACTCCCACAGTTTGAAATGCGATCAAATGTGGGAGCCGGGCTTGCCCGCGATGACGGCCTCACTCACACCCATACATTCACCTTTGTTCATAATTCTTCCTTTCTCCGCCCTTCGATGAGTTTTTTCAATCGAATTCGGGTGGCTGTGCCCGCAATTATCAGCTACCATTTTCGCAAATGAACATTCATGTTCGAATTCCAAGACGAAAAGATCGCGAGGCCAGCCGATGAACCCTTCCACCTTGCCTGCTCCACCGCTTGCCGAAGTCTATGACGTTGCCGTAATTGGTGGCGGGATCAATGGCGTCGGGATTGCAGCAGACGCAGCCGGTCGCGGTTTGTCGGTATTCCTTTGCGAAAAGGATGACTTGGCCAGCCACACCTCATCGGCCAGCAGCAAGCTGATCCACGGTGGACTGCGTTACCTGGAGCATTACGAATTCCGTCTGGTGCGTGAAGCATTGGCCGAACGCGAAGTACTGCTGGCCAAGGCACCGCACATCGTCAAGCAAATGCGCTTCGTACTGCCGCACCGCCCGCACCTGCGCCCGGCCTGGATGATTCGTGCTGGCCTGTTCCTTTATGACCACTTGGGCAAGCGCGAAAAGCTCGCGGGTTCCAAAAGCCTCAAGTTCGGTGCCGACAGCCCGCTGAAAAGCGAAATCACCAAAGGCTTTGAATACTCCGACTGCTGGGTCGACGACGCCCGCCTGGTGGTACTCAACGCCATGGCTGCCCGCGAGAAAGGCGCGCACATCCACACCCAGACCCGTTGCGTCAGCGCCAAGCGCAGCAACGGCATGTGGGAAATGAACATGGAACGTGCCGACGGCAGCCTGTTCTCGATCCGCGCCCGCGCCCTGGTGAATGCCGCCGGCCCATGGGTGGCCAAATTCATCCGGGACGACCTGAAGCTGGATTCACCGTACGGCATTCGTCTGATCCAGGGCAGCCACCTGATCGTGCCGAGACTGTACGAGGGTGCTCACGCGCATATTCTGCAAAACGAAGACCAACGCATCGTCTTCACCATTCCGTACCTGAACCACTTGACCATCATCGGCACCACCGACCGCGAATACACCGGCGACCCGGCTGCAGTGGCGATCACCGAAGGTGAAACCGACTACATGCTTAAAGTGGTCAACGCGCACTTCAAGAAACAGCTGAGCCGCGACGATATCGTCCACACCTACTCCGGCGTGCGCCCACTGTGCAATGACGAGTCGGACAACCCGTCGGCCATTACGCGTGACTACACCCTGTCGCTGTCCGGCGGCACCGGCGAAGCGCCGATCCTGTCGGTGTTCGGTGGCAAGCTGACCACCTATCGCAAACTGGCTGAGTCGGCCATGGCCCAACTGGCGCCGTACTTCACCCAGATGCGCCCAAGCTGGACTGCCACAGCCAGCCTGCCCGGTGGCGAACACATGACTACCCCAGAAGCCCTGGCCGATGCCATCCGCGCCAAGTTCGACTGGGTACCGAGCGAGATCGCCCGTCGCTGGTCCACCACCTACGGCAGCCGCACCTGGCGCTTGCTGGAAGGCGTGCAATCGCTCGCCGATCTGGGTGACCACTTGGGTGGCGGCCTCTATACCCGCGAAGTCGACTACCTGTGCGCCGAAGAGTGGGTAACACAACCGCAGGACGTGCTGTGGCGCCGTACCAAGCTTGGCCTGTTCACCACGCCGCAAGAGCAGGAAAACCTGCAGCGCTACTTGTCCAAGGTCGAGCAGAACCGCAGCAAGATCGAAGCCGCCTGACCGCCCCAGTGTAGGAGCGAGCGTGCTCGCGAAAAACCCGAGAGCGCCGCGTTTATTCAGCATAAACGCGGCGTTTTTGCGTTTTTCGCGAGCAAGCTCGCTCCTACGGACTATTCGGTTTTCCGAACGCGCACCTCTGCCCTATTCGGTTTGCCGGACTACCGACCGAAAATACTGCCGACACAAAAAGTTAATTTCCATATAAATCATGAAGTTATCCTTTTGTTTTCGGTATGGCACGACTCATGCTCTACACTCTTCAACGATTGCCTGAGGCGCCTTAGGAGCCGTCAGGGGCAGTCGCTTTACAAGAGAGCCGTTCAGCTGGCTTCATAAAAAAAACAAATGTCGAGGAAGTATTGATGCGCATCGTTCCCCATATCCTGGGCGCAGCTATCGCTGCTGCTCTGATCAGCACTCCAGTTTTTGCCGCCGAACTCACCGGCACACTGAAGAAAATCAACGACTCCGGCACCATCACTCTCGCTCACCGCGACAGCTCCATTCCGTTTTCCTACATCGCGGATGGCTCGGGCAAACCCGTGGGCTACTCCCACGACATCCAGTTGGCCGTTGTCGAGCAACTGAAAAAAGACCTGAACAAACCCGACCTCAAAGCCAAGTACAACCTGGTGACCTCGCAAACCCGTATCCCGTTGATCCAGAACGGCACCGCGGATCTGGAGTGCGGCTCCACCACCAACAACACCGAACGCGCCCAGCAAGTTGATTTCACCGTCAACATCTTCGAAATCGGCACCCGCCTGCTGGTCAAGAAAGACAAGGAAGGCAAGCCGTCCTACGCTGACTTTGCCGACCTGAAAGGCAAAAACGTCGTGACCACCGCCGGCACCACGTCCGAGCGCATCATCAAGGCGATGAACGCCGACAAGCAGATGGGCATGAACGTTATCTCCGCCAAAGACCACGGCGAATCCTTCCAGATGCTCGAAAGCGGCCGCGCCGTTGCATTCATGATGGACGACGCCCTGCTGGCCGGTGAAGAAGCCAAGGCCAAGAAGCCGGACGACTGGGTCATTACCGGTACTCCGCAGTCCTTCGAAGCCTACGCTTGCATGGTTCGCAAAGGCGACCCGGACTTCAAGAAAGCCGTGGATGACGCCATTGTCGCCCTGTACAAGTCCGGCGAGATCAACAAGATCTACGCCAAATGGTTCGAAAGCCCGATCCCACCGAAAGGCCTGAACCTGAACTTCCCGATGAGCGACAAGGTCAAGGAGCTGATCGCTAACCCTAGCGACAAACCAGCGCCAGAAGTAAAAATCTGATACCTGACTAAGCTTATGTCCTGAGGGAGCCAACCCTCCCTCAGGCGTCTGTAATTACCTGCTGGTTTTAACTTGGAACACTCGACCTGGCGGTTTTCGAGCCGATCGTGTGTGCCTGGCGTTCAACGTCAGGCGGGAACGGATCTTCCCCAAGCGGGTGCTTGTACATCGATCGATCTCGAGGGGAGACCCTAATGAATTACAACTGGGACTGGGGCGTGTTCTTCAAGTCCACCGGCGTGGGCAGCGAGACTTATCTCGACTGGTACCTCTCCGGGCTGGGCTGGACCATCGCCATCGCTGTCGTGGCATGGATTATCGCCTTGCTGCTGGGCTCCATTCTGGGGGTCATGCGCACTGTGCCAAACCGCCTCGTATCGGGCATCGCGACCTGCTACGTGGAACTGTTTCGTAACGTGCCGCTGCTGGTTCAGCTGTTCATCTGGTACTTCCTGGTACCGGACATGCTGCCGCAGAACCTGCAGGACTGGTACAAACAAGACCTGAACCCGACCACCTCGGCCTACCTGAGCGTCGTGGTGTGCCTGGGCCTGTTCACCGCCGCCCGTGTGTGCGAGCAAGTGCGTACCGGTATCCAGGCGCTGCCACGCGGCCAGGAATCCGCGGCGCGCGCCATGGGCTTCAAGCTGCCGCAAATCTACTGGAACGTGCTGCTGCCCCAGGCTTACCGCATCATCATTCCGCCGCTTACCTCGGAATTCCTCAACGTGTTCAAGAACTCCTCCGTGGCGTCCTTGATCGGCTTGATGGAACTGCTGGCGCAAACCAAACAGACCGCCGAGTTCTCGGCCAACCTGTTTGAAGCCTTCACCCTGGCCACGCTGATCTACTTCACCCTGAACATGAGCCTGATGCTGCTGATGCGCGTGGTCGAGAAGAAAGTCGCAGTGCCCGGCCTGATCTCCGTGGGGGGCAAATAATGGACTTCGATTTCAGCGGCATCATCCCCGCCATTCCAGGCCTGTGGAACGGCATGGTCATGACCTTGAAGCTGATGGTCATGGGCGTGGTCGGCGGCATCATCATCGGGACCATCCTGGCCCTGATGCGCTTGTCGTCCAACAAACTGCTGTCCCGCGTGGCCGGCGCCTACGTGAACTACTTCCGCTCGATCCCCTTGCTGCTGGTGATCACCTGGTTCTACCTGGCGGTGCCATTCGTGCTGCGCTGGATCACCGGCGAAGACACCCCTATCGGCGCGTTCACCTCCTGCGTCGTGGCGTTCATGATGTTCGAGGCCGCGTACTTCTGCGAAATCGTACGAGCCGGTGTGCAGTCGATTCCCAAGGGCCAGATGGCGGCGGCACAAGCCATGGGCATGACCTACGGCCAGACCATGCGCCTGATCATCCTGCCCCAGGCGTTCCGCAAGATGACGCCGTTGCTGCTGCAACAGTCGATCATCCTGTTCCAGGACACCTCCCTGGTCTACACCGTGGGCCTGGTGGACTTCCTCAACTCCGCCCGCTCCAACGGCGACATCATCGGCCGCTCCAATGAGTTCCTGATCTTCGCCGGTGTCGTCTACTTCATCATCAGCTTTTCCGCCTCGCTGCTGGTCAAGCGTCTGCAAAAAAGGTTTGCCGTATGATCTCTATCAAGAACATCAACAAGTGGTATGGCGACTTCCAGGTGCTGACCGATTGCAGCACCGAGGTTAAAAAAGGCGAAGTGATCGTGGTGTGCGGGCCATCCGGCTCGGGCAAATCCACCCTGATCAAGTGCGTCAACGCACTGGAACCGTTCCAGAAAGGCGACATCGTCGTCGACGGCACCTCCATCGCCGACCCGAAGACCAACCTGCCAAAACTGCGTTCGCGCGTAGGCATGGTGTTCCAGCACTTCGAGCTGTTCCCGCACCTGACCATCACCGAAAACCTGACCATCGCGCAGATCAAGGTGCTGGGCCGCAGCAAGGAAGAGGCCACCAAGAAGGGCCTGCAACTGCTCGACCGCGTGGGCTTGTCGGCACACGCCCACAAGCACCCTGGCCAACTCTCCGGCGGCCAGCAACAACGTGTGGCGATTGCCCGCGCCCTGGCCATGGACCCGATCGTCATGCTGTTCGACGAACCGACCTCGGCGCTGGACCCGGAAATGGTCAACGAAGTGCTCGACGTGATGGTGCAACTGGCCCACGAAGGCATGACCATGATGTGCGTGACCCACGAAATGGGCTTTGCGCGCAAAGTGGCCGACCGCGTGATCTTCATGGACGCCGGCAAGATCATCGAAGACTGCCCGAAAGAAGAGTTCTTCGGCGACATCAGCGCCCGCTCCGAGCGTGCGCAGCACTTCCTCGAGAAAATCCTGCAGCACTAAAAGCAACACCGTTCGTCCTGTAGGAGCCGGGCTTGTGTGGGAGCTGGCTTGCCTGCGATGGCATCGCCTCGGTGCAACTGTTACACCGAGGCGCCTGCATCGCGGGCAAGCCCGGCTCCCACACAAGCCCGCTCTTACACTGGCGAGAAGTAGCTGACCCAAGGCATCTGTGATGAAATGCGACCCCAATCAATATCGCGCCGCGCCGCCATCACTTGCCGTGAAGCCTCGTCTGATACGCCAACTGTTCCTGCCGCCGTTGATCATCGCCCTCATGGTCGGCCTGGGTTATATCGGCTTCTGGGTCAGTGACTACTACGGCATCCGCACCCTCAGCGACAATGGCGAACGCCAGTTGGAGCTGCACGCCCGCACCGTCGAAAGCGAACTGAGCAAGTACACCTACCTGCCCAGCCTGCTGGAACTGGAGTCCAGTGTTTCCCAACTGCTCGCCGACCCGAACCAGGAAACCCGCAAGACGGTCAACGACTACCTCGAAGGCCTGAACCGCCGCAGTCGCAGCCGCGCCATCTATGTGATGGACACTACCGGCCGCGTGCTGGCCACCAGTAACTGGCGCGATGCCGACAGCTACCAAGGTGAGGACCTGTCCTTTCGCGCCTATTTCCAGAACGCCGTACGCGGCCAGCCCGGTCGTTTCTACGGCATCGGCAGCACCAACGGCGAACCCGGCTATTACCTGGCCCACGGCCTGGAAGAGCACGGCAAGATCATCGGCGTCGCCGTGGTCAAGGTGCGCCTCGAAGCCCTTGAAGAGCGCTGGCAACGTGCGCGCCTCGAAGCTTTCGTGAGCGATGAGAACGGCATCATTATTCTTTCCAGCGACCCGGCGCGTCGCCTCAAGGCCGTACGCCCGCTGAGCGATGACACCAAGGACCGCCTGGCCCACAGCCTGCAATATTACTGGGCGACGCTCAATGAACTGCAACCCCTGGCCCGTGAGCGCCTGAACGAAGGCACCGAGAAACTGACCTTTCCGGCCAACACCGAAGTGGTCAACGACCAGCACGCGGTCAGCTACCTGGCGCAGACCCGCCCGCTGAACGACACGCCGTGGAACTTCACCCTGCTCACCCCACTCAACGACCTGCGCCGCGCCGCGATCAACCAGGGCATCCTGGTGGCCGTCGCCTTCGGCCTGGTCGCCTTCCTGCTGATTGCCTGGAACGAGCGACGCAAGGTCATCGCCACCCGCCTCGCCGCACGCGAAGCCTTGCAGGAAGCCAACAGCCAGCTTGAGCGTCGGATTGCCGAACGCACCGCCGACCTGCGCGCCAGCAACGAACGGCTCAAGGGCCAGATTCGCGAACGACGCCAGGCCGAAGAAACCTTGCGCCGCGCCCAGGACGAACTGGTACAGGCCGGCAAACTCGCGGCCATCGGCCAGATGTCCACCAGCATCGCCCACGAACTGAACCAGCCGCTGGCGGCCTTGCGCACGCTGTCGGGCAACACCGTACGCTTCCTTGAGCGCGGCGCCCTGGACACTGCCAGCACCAACCTCAAGACCATCAACGAACTGATCGACCGCATGGGCCGCATCACCGCCAGCCTGCGCTCCTTTGCCCGGCGCGGTGACGACCAGGGCGAAGCCAGCCTCGGCAAGGCCGTGGACGCCGCGTTCCAGGTGCTCGGCGCGCGCCTGGACAGCCTGCCGTTGACCGTGCACCGTGACTTTGCCAACGCCCAATTGCAGATCGACCAGACCCGCCTGGAGCAGATCCTGGTCAACCTGATCGGTAACGCGCTCGATGCGATGCAGGCCCAAGCAGTGCCGCAACTGTGGCTGGAAGGCCAGAGCGGCGATGGCAAATACCGCCTGTTGGTGCGTGATAATGGCCACGGCATCGACCCCGAGGCGCGCAAGCATTTGTTCGAACCCTTTTTTACCACCAAGCCCGGCGAACAAGGCCTGGGCTTGGGCCTGACCCTTTCCGCAAGCCTCGCGGCCGCCACAGGCGGTAGCCTTGCCGTGGAACATCCGGCCAATGGTGGTACCGCCTTTGTCCTGAACCTGCCATTGGTGGGCGCTCAACGAGCTGAGTCGACATGAATACACAAGCCCAAGACCTTACCGTCCTGATCGTCGAAGACGACCCCCATGTACTGCTCGGTTGCCAGCAAGCATTGGCGCTCGAAGACATCACTAGCGTCGGCGTGGGCAGCGCCGAAGAAGCGCTCAAGCGCATCGGCGAAAACTTTGCCGGCATCGTCATCAGCGATATCCGCCTGCCGGGCATCGATGGCCTGGAACTGCTGACCCGCCTCAAGGCCCTGGATAAAAGCCTGCCGGTGGTGTTGATCACCGGGCATGGCGATATCTCCATGGCGGTGGGCGCCATGCGTAACGGCGCCTACGACTTCATGGAGAAACCCTTCTCGCCCGAACGCCTGGTGGACGTGGCACGCCGCGCCCTGGAACAACGCGGGCTGGCGCGGGAAGTCTGGTCGCTACGCCGGCAACTGGCCGAACGCGACTCACTGGAAGGCCGCATCATCGGCCGCTCGCCGGCCATGCAAAACCTGCGCGAACTGATTGCCAATGTCGCCGATACCTCGGCCAACGTGCTGATCGAAGGCGAGACCGGCACCGGCAAGGAACTGGTCGCGCGCTGCCTGCATGATTTCAGCCGGCGCCATACCCACCAGTTCGTCGCCCTCAACTGCGGTGGCCTGCCGGAAAACCTGTTTGAAAGCGAGATTTTCGGCCACGAGGCCAACGCCTTCACCGGCGCCGGCAAACGTCGCATCGGCAAGATCGAGCATGCCCATCAAGGCACGCTGTTCCTCGATGAAGTAGAGAGCATGCCGATCAACCTGCAGATCAAATTGCTGCGGGTGCTGCAAGAACGTACGTTGGAACGCCTGGGTTCGAACCAGAGCGTGGCGGTGGATTGCCGGGTAATCGCTGCCACCAAGTCCGACCTCGACGAGTTGAGCCGCGCCAGCCAGTTCCGCAGCGACCTGTACTACCGCCTCAACGTCGTCACCCTGGAACTGCCGCCTTTGCGCGAGCGGCGCGAAGACATCCTGCAACTGTTCGAACACTTCCTGCAGCAATCGTCGCTACGCTTCGACCGGGCGGTGCCGGAGCTGGACAACCAGACCCTGTCCAGCCTGATGAGCCACGACTGGCCAGGCAACGTGCGTGAGCTGCGCAACGTCGCCGAACGTTTCGCCCTCGGCCTGCCCGCCTTCAAGAAAAGCGGCGCCGGCAGCGGCAACCAAGGGGTTGCCTTTACCGAGGCGGTGGAAGCCTTTGAGCGCAACCTGCTCAACGATGCCCTGCAACGCAGCGGCGGGAACCTGACCCAGGCCAGCCAGGAACTGGGGATGGCCAAGACCACCCTGTTCGACAAGGTCAAGAAATACGGGTTGAGTCACTGATGGATCTGTTCCTGAAGGCTGCACTTGGCGCCGCAGTGGTGCTGATCCTGGCGGCGCTGGCCAAGACCAGAAACTATTACATCGCAGGCTTGGTGCCGCTGTTTCCCACTTTTGCGCTGATCGCCCATTACATCGTCGGCAAAGGCCGAACGGTTGCGGACTTGAAGACCACGATCCTGTTCGGGATGTGGTCGATCATTCCGTACTTTGTGTATTTGGCGACGCTGTATGTGATGGTCGATCGGCTGCGGTTGGAGGCATCGCTGGCAGTCGCCGCCGTGGCCTGGTTGATGGCCGCGACGGTGTTGGTCAGCGTGTGGGTACGCCTGCACACCTGACGCAACACGGCAGATCGTTCCCACGCTCCCGCGTGGGAATGCAGCCAAGGACGCTCCGCGTCCACACGCGTGACGCAGAGCGTCACCAGAGGCACTCCCACGTGGAGCGTGGGAGCGATCATGAGTTACCACTCTCAGATCAGCGCACGATCTTGTCGACCTGAATCCCCAGCTTCTTCAGGCGATACCAGAAGCTCCTTTCGGAAATCCCGATCCGCTGCGCCGCCGCGGCCTGCACCCCATTGCTCTCCTGCAGCGCCGCAAGAATATAGGCTTTCTCCACTTCGGCCAGCGCCGCATCCAGATCCCGCGGCACGCCTGGGCCGTCGCTGAGGATCGCGGTCACATCACCCTCGCTCGGTGTGGAAGCAAACAGATACCCCGGCAAATCAATATCCTCGATCACCGATGAAGCCGCCACGATGGTTGCGCGCTCCACGCAGTTTTGCAGCTCGCGGATATTGCCCGGCCAGTGATACGCCGCCATGGCCTGCAACGCCTCGGGGCTGAAACCGGTGATACGTTTGCCAGTGGTGGCGCTCAAAGTGTGAGCGAAGTGGCGCGCCAGGGGCGCGATGTCTTCCACGCGTTCGCGCAACGACGGCAACGGAATCGGGAAGACATTCAGGCGGTAATACAGGTCTTCGCGAAACTCCTTGGCCGCCACCGCATCCAGCAGGTTCTTGTTGGTGGCGGCAATTACCCGTACATCTACCTTGCGCTCGCGGGGGTCGCCTACCGGCTCGATAACCCGCTCCTGCAAGGCGCGCAGAATCTTGGCCTGCAACGCCAAGGGCATATCACCCACCTCATCCAGAAACAGCGTGCCCTTGTCGGCCTGCATGAAGCGCCCTACCCGGTCAGCCACGGCGCCGGTGAACGCGCCTTTGCGATGGCCGAACATTTCGCTTTCCAACAAGCCTTCAGGAATGGCTGCGCAATTGACCGCCACGAAGGGTTGGTCGGCACGGCTGCCATGCTTGTGGATGGCGCGGGCGACCATTTCCTTGCCAGTGCCGCTTTCGCCGGTCAGCAGGATAGTAGCGTTGCTGTCACGCACCGAATCCACCGCCTGGAGCACTTGGCGAAACGCCGGACTGTCGCCCACCAGGCTGTCGAACTGAGCATGCTCGTCCAGCTCGGCGCGCATGCGCGCGTTGTCGCGCATGATGTCGCGAAATTGCAGGGCCTTGGCCACGGTGATGTCCAGCTCGTCGATGTCGAACGGCTTGGCAATGTAGTCATAGGCACCGTTACGCATCGACTGCACGGCGTTTTTCACCGTGCTGTAGGCCGTCATCACGATTACCGGCAAGGTCGGATAACGCACCTTGATCTCGGCCAGCAACGCCGGCCCGTCCATGCCCGGCATGCGCCAGTCGCTGATGACCAGGTCGATGTCCTCCTCCCCCAGCACCTTGAGCGCATGCAGGCCATTGCCCGCGCTGAACACCTGGATGCCGTTCTGGCTCAAGGCCTGGGTCAGCAGATCACAGAGCTTGGGCTCGTCGTCGACCACCAATACGTTATGCGTCATGCCCGTCCTCATCTTCACCGTCGTCTTCACCGTCAGCCGGAATGTACAGGCTGAAGGTCGCGCCGGCATCTTTCTCACTGGCGCATTCGATGCTGCCGTCGTGACTTTCCATGATCGAATAGACTTTGGCCAGGCCCAGGCCTGTGCCCGAGGCCTTGGTGGTGACGAATGGCGTGAAGATGCGCTCCACCATGTCCGCCGGGATGCCTTCGCCGGTATCGGCGATGCTGATCACAGTGTTGTCGCCCACGCTGCGAATGCCCAGGGTCAGGCGCCCGCCGTCGGGCATCGCGTCGATGGCGTTGAGAATTAGGTTGAGACAGGCCTGTTTGAGCTGCTTGGCATCGGCGTAGATCGTCGCGCCAGGCGCCTGGTCGTCGATCTGCGCGTCAATGCGATGACTACTCAGCTCCGGGCCGCAGAAACCGAGGATTTCTTCCACCAGCGCGCGTGCCGGTTGCTGCACGCGTATCGGCGGGTTGGGCTTGGCGAAATCGAGGAACTCGGTAATCAGCTCGTTGATGCGGCTGACTTCGCTGATGACATATTCCAGGTGACGCTTGTCGGTTTCCGCCAGGTCAGCGCGCCGATGCAACAGTTGGGTGGCGGTCTTGATGATGCCCAGTGGGTTGCGAATTTCGTGAGCCAGGCCCATGGCGACTTCACCCAGGGCATGCAAGCGGTCACGCCGACGCAGTTGGGCTTCCAGGTGATGCAACTCGCCCAGGCGTTCGGTCATGTGGTTGAAGGTGCTGCTCAATTGCGCCAGTTCGTCACCGCCACTGACCACCACACGGTGCGCATAACTGCCCGAGATCACCGCATCCACGCCTTGGGACAAATCGCGCAGGGGCTTGGTCAGGCGCCGCGACACCAACAACCCGGCCGCCAGTGACAGCGCCGAGCTGACCAGGAAGATCAGCACGAACAAGTTGCTCTGGTTCACCAACCCCACCAGGCTGGTATGGCGTAGCAGGCCGCTGAAGATCACGCCTTGCAACTCGCCGGCATCATTGAAAATCGGCCAATACAAACCGCTGTACTGGTTAGTGAACTGCTCGCTGGGCTGCTTGGTGCTGCGCAGGTAGGCCTCGACATTCTTGGGGATGCGCGAGGGGTGATTGGCGAAGCGCTGGGTGGAAAATATTTCGGAAAAACCGGCAGGGTTGGCCAAATACAGACGCAGGTCGAGGGAATGCACATCGGCCACGCTGGTGAGGAAACTGCTGTCCAGGTAAGTGGCGACCAGCAACAGGTAATCAACGCCGTCACGGCTGGTTTCGAAGGTGGACACCACCAGGCCCGTGCTCACGCCGGCGACTTGCACGGTTTGCAGCACCGCGTTGCTGGTGAGGTTGATCTGCCTGACGATGTCATCGGCGGCCGTGCTGAACATCACTTTACGGTCGCTGGTGCGGATCAGCGCGACCACGTCGATATCGGTGGCATCGGCAATGTCGGCGGTGAGCCGGTCATGCTTCTCGGCATTTTTGGACGACGGCGGGCTGGTATAGCGCAGGAACAGCTTGGCCATGCGCGCGTTGTCGTGAAGGATGTCGCCGATTTCGTCCTTGACGATCTTGGTCGACTCTTGCAGCCAGATACGCACGTTGCTGTCGAAAATCTGCGACAGCGTGGTGGCAGCCAGCTCAGCCGCGATCATGGTGGGAATCACGCTGACCAGCCAGAACGCCAGCACCAGCTTGCGCTGGACGCTCCAACGCGAGATGGCAAAGGGGCGGGCTTTCTGGCGGGTCTTGGTAATCATCAGGTTTCGCTTATCGCAGCAGCCATGGCAGGGTCGGAACGATCCGGTCGAATAAACAGTTTTACAAGCTTGAGCAGGCCGTTGACCAGCCGGTTACGGTGGCGGAAGAACAGGCTGTTGCCCTCGAACTCGCACCCCAGGCGCAGTTTACTGGCATACCCGGCCTGGCCGCACTCGTACACCGGAATACGGTGTTCAATACAATAGTCGACATTGGTCAACCAACTGCGGAAGTACAGGTTGTACTCGCGGCTGAACTCAAGGTCATGGCCAAAGAACTTGTCCACCAGCCGATGCTCATCCAGCAGGATAAGGTTGAACGCCACCAGGCGCTCGTCCACCCAGTACAGAACACAGACCGCCCGCTCGTGCAGGTGTTCGAGCACGCCCGTGAAGTAACCGGCGGGCAGGCGTTCGAACTGCAAGTCTGCGCGCGCGAGCGTGGCTTCATACAGGCGCATGACCTCAGGCAGCACATCATCGATATTACGCCGCCACTCGACCCGCGGCCCTGGTGCGCGCAGTTTGCGGCGCAGGTCCTTGCGCGTGGATTTGCCCAGCGAACCCAGGTAGGCATCCACCGAGCCATAAGGCAGCGGCAACACCCCCGTGGGCAAGCTGGGCATGCTTTGAAAACCTGCGGCAAGGCAGCTCTGGGTCCAATGCGGGTCGTTGGTGGGCGCATCCTTGACCGCCAGCAAGCCGATACCGAGCGCGTCGGCATCGCTGCGCGCAGCCTCCAGTAACTGCTGCAACAGCAACGGGCGCCGGGATTCGGGCACATGGCTGGCGACACCGGCATCACAGCGTTCAGCCACCGGCGAACCGATGGCGTACAACGCCAATTGCAAAACGCCAGGCCACAGCTGCTCCAGGCGCTCGGTCAAGCGCTTGCCGGCCCCCGACACCGTGGTGTCGAGGCGATAATGGGTGACGAACGCGGCAGCCACGGCCACCAGCGTTTGATCCTCGAAGACCGCGAGGTAACGCCACTGAAAGTCATCGATCGCGGCGTTTTCCACGGCCAGGTAATAGTCCCAATCCTCCAGGGCACCGGGAAAACAGTCGTTCCAGGCATCGCGCTGGATAGCCCGGATGGTCGGGAAGGCTTGGGTGGTTATCACAGTTTTTCCTTATCAACACCGCTCTACTGTAGGAGCGAGCTTGCTGTGGCGAGGGAGCTTGCTCCCGCTCGACTGCGCAGCAGTCGCAGGCTTTTGGGGGTGCTTCGCACCCCAGCGCAAGCAAGCTTGCTCGCCACAGCAAGCTCGCTCCTACAAGTAAACTAATCACGCCACACGATTGAGTTGCACTGCGTGCTGCTCGACAAACCTGGCACTCAACTCGATCACCCGCCGGTACTGCAAATCGACGGTGATCATGTGGTAGCAGTTGTCCAACAGGATCTTGGTCACCGGCCCGCCGAGGTGGCGCTCCACGTAATCGGCGTTCCAGCGGCTGGTGATGTCGTCCTCGATGGAGTGCAGCACCAGCGCCGGCACCTTGATCTGGGGCATGCGCTTCTTGACCACGGCGTTCATGCGGTGCAGCTCGCGCACGGTGATGCCTTCCATGGTCAGCAACCCCGCCTCGCTGCTCTCGCCTTCCTTCATCTGCCGCTCGACGATGGCCCGCAGGCGCTCGTTCTTGATGCCGTAGGGCGGCTTCTCTTCGAAGCTGCAAATGTGTACGCCGAATGGAATCTTCATCAGCAACGGCGTGAGGAACGCCAGCTTGTTGATGCTCCAACCGTCGTACTTCAAGGTGGTGGAATACATCAGCAACCCGGCGACTTGCCCAGGATGTTCGGACGCCACATACATCGACATCACCGCGCCCATGGACAAGCCACCGACAAACACCTGCCCGTGGCGTTGCTTGACCTGTACGAAGGTCTTGCGCACGCCTTCGTACCAGTCCCTCCAGCCGGTGGCCTGCAGGTCGCTGTTGTCGCCGCAGTGCCCCGCCAGTGTGGGCACATACACCGTGCAGTTACCCACCTTGGCCAGGCCCTTCGCGACCTGGCGCAACTCGGTCGGCGTGCCGGTCAGGCCGTGGATCAACAGGATCCCGACCGGACCTTCACCGAGAACGAAACCGGCAGTGCCTTCACCGAGGTCGATCCCTTGAGCATTCACCGCGTGGTCGCTCGCACCAGCAGCTGCTCGAGCAACTTCAGGCCCAGGTCGATTTCCGGGTAGCTGATTTCCAGCGACGGCGCCAGGGTGATCACGTTCTTGTAGTAACCGCCTACGTCGAGGATCAGCCCGAGTTTCTGGCCGTCTACCAGCATGTCGCCTTTCATGCCTTCTTCGACCATGTAGTCCAGGGTCGCCTTGTCCGGGGTGAAGCCATCCGGGCCGCAGATTTCGCAGCGCAGCGCCAGGCCCAGGCCGTCCACATCGCCGATGATCGGGAAGCGTTTTTGCAAGTCTTGCAGGCCTTCCAGGAAGTATTTGCCCTTGGCCATGACCATGGCGCCGTAGTCGACTTCGCTGGTCATCTTGAACATTTCCAGGCCGACGGCGGTGCCCAGCGGGTTGGAGGCGAAGGTGGAGTGAGTCGAACCTGGCGGAAACACCGTCGGGTTGATCAACTCTTCACGGGCCCAGATGCCGCCCAGTGGGTTGAGGCCGTTGGTCAGCGCCTTGCCGAACACGATCACGTCCGGCTGTACGTCGAAGTGTTCGATCGACCAGAGTTTGCCGGTGCGGTAGAAGCCCATCTGGATTTCATCCGACACCATCAAAATGCCGTGCTGATCCAATACGTGCTTGAGCTCGCGGTAGAAGTTCATTGGCGGGATCACATAGCCGCCAGTGCCCTGGATCGGCTCTACGTAAAACGCGGCGTATTCGCTGCTGCCGACTTTCGGGTCCCACACGCCGTTGTATTCGGTCTCGAACAGTCGGGCGAATTGCTGCACGCAGTGGCTGCCGTACTCTTCCTTGGTCATGCCTTTAGGGCCACGGAAGTGGTACGGGAACGGGATGAACTGCGCACGTTCGCCGAAGTGGCCGTAACGACGACGGTAGCGGTAGCTGGAGGTGATCGACGAGGCGCCAAGGGTACGCCCGTGGTAACCGCCTTCGAAGGCGAACATCAGGCTCTTGCCGTTGGTAGCGTTACGCACCACCTTCAGGGAGTCTTCGATCGACTGCGAGCCGCCGACGTTGAAGTGCACACGGCCGTCGAGGCCGAACTTGTTCTTGGCATCGACCGCGATCATTTCCGACAGCTCGATCTTGCCTTTGTGCAGGTACTGGCTGGCGATTTGCGGCAGCGTGTCGATCTGCTTTTTCAGCGCGTTGTTCAGGCGCGGGTTGGCATAGCCGAAGTTGACGGCCGAGTACCACATTTGCAGGTCGAGGTAGGCCTGGTCTTCGGTGTCCCACACATAAGAGCCTTCGCAGCGGCTGAAAATACGCGGCGGCTCGATGTAGTGAACGGTGTCGCCGTAGGAGCAGTACTTGGCTTCTTTATCCAGGAGAACCTGGTCTTCGGCGGTAGCGATACGGATGTCAGACATGATGGAAGAGTTCCTGATTGTCAGAAGAGGTGTTGAAGGTGGTGGCGTTGGCGGCGAGGCCTTGTGGCAGCTTGGCCAGCAACGCCGGCACTTGCGCAAAGGTGTCGAAGCGCGCATGAGGGATCTGGTGGGCGACGCAGTAGTCGGCGAGGCTGCCCTTGGCGAACACGAAGTCGGCGGTGGAGGCCACGCACATGTCGGACTTGCCGTCGCCGATCACCAGCACGCGCTTGTTGCGCGGCGTGGATTTGCACTTGCAGTTGCCGGCAGCAGCGCGACAGGCATCGCTGGCATACGGGAAGTCGATGCGCCAGCTGTCCTGGTCAACCTGGCGCAGGCGGTTGGCGAGGATCGGCAGCAGGGTCACGTAGTTGCGCGAAAGGATGCGGGCAATGCCCTGCTCGATGCCGTCGCTGACCACTTCGATGGAAGCACCCAGGCCCATGACGTGATCGACGAAATCCGGGAAGTCCGGGTCGATCTCGACACTGTCAAAGTACGCCAGCAGTTCAGCCGGGGTGGCCTTGATCAGCGCCAGTTGGCGGCTCAGGCATTCGCGTGAACCGATATGCCCATCCAGCCATTCCTGCTCAATGGTTTCCCACTCGGGGCCGGCGAAGCGTTGGAGGACGTTGTCGATGACATCCGTGGGCGTAATGGTCCCGTCGAAGTCACACACGATATGCCAGTTGATCATCTGCCTTTCCTTTAGGTAAAGGGCCTTGGAGGAGCGCGCTGTATGCGCTTGCCAAGGGATAGAGCAGGGACTGTGCCAACTGGCGAAAACCCCGCAGGGCTGGGGGTTAGGGCGAAATGCGCGGCGATAGGTGTCGCGGGAGCTACAATTTTTGTAGCTTGCTACAAACAACATGAGTGCTTGCGCAGGCGCGTCGGTTTGCGCGTTCATGCGCGCCTGCCCACCTTCAGGAAACGTCCCCATGTCCAAGCTCGCTGCTGCTGTATTCACCGGTTTACTTGGAGGGTGGGGCCTTTGCAGTGCCGCGTGGGCAGAAGGCATCACGGGCGACGTGGGCGCGGGCCTCAGCTATCAGCCCCACGACCCCAGCGGCAGCCGCTACGAAACCCGGCCTGTGCCTTACCTGGACCTGGATTGGGGTGACGTCAGCCTGAGTACCGATGACGGCCTCACCTGGAGCGCCCTGGATACCCACGGCCTTACCGCTGGCCCCTATATCAACTACCTGCCGGGGCGTACTTCCAACGGCGAGTTGCAGGGCCTGCGCAACGTGTCGGACATGGCCGAGGTGGGCGGTTTCGTCCAATACGCCCCGGCCGATTTCTGGCGGGTCTATGCGCAATTGGGCCAGGCCGTGGGCGGCGGGCATTCCCAGAGCGGCGCCCTGGGTAAAATCGGCGGCGAACTGGGTTACCCCGTGGGTGGCGGGATTATCGGCAGCAATAGCCTGGTTGCGCATTTTGCCGATGCGCGGCAGACCAATACCTTCTTCGGCGTGGACAACAACGAAGCCGTCGCTTCAGGCTTGCGGCCCTATAAAGCGAGCGGGGGCTTCCAGAACGTGACGCTGAGCCAAAGCTTCGCCTTCCCCCTGGCGCCCCATTGGTCGCTGCTGACCAGCGCCAGCTGGGTACACCTGGTGGGGTCGGCGGCCAAGAGCAGCATCGTCAAGGAGGCTGGCCATGTGAATCAGGGCCAGGTGCAGACGGCGATCAGCTACACCTTTGACTGAATCACCTGGGAGCAAAATGTGGGAGCGGGCTTGCTCGCGAAAGCAGTGTGTCAGTTACCCGATACTTCAGTGATTCACCGCATTCGCGAGCACGCCCGTTCCCACAATGGGCCTGTGTTTCATAGCTCTATCTTCAGTGTTCTTCGCCCTCAGCCAACAGTGCGATACCACCGATAATTACCACCACGCCCACCCAATGCAACACGCTGATGTGCTCCCCCAACCCCAGCCAAGAGCCCAGCAGCACCGCCACAAACACCAGCGAACTCAGCGGAAACGCCAGGGACAAACTGCTACGCCGCAGGATCAGCATCCACACAAAAAACGCACCCAGATAGCTGGCAATCGCCGCCAGAATCCCCGGGTTGCGCGCCACGTCCGCCAGCCATTGCCAACTGAAGTCCATCGGCCCCAACTGATCGCCGGCCACCTTGGTGAACAACTGCCCGGCGCTTTCGGTGGCGATCAGCAGTGCCCATAGCACCAGGGTGCCAACACGCCCATGCAGCCAGCCGGTATTGATTGTTTGCGTTGTCATGCCTGATTCCCCGCGATCGCTACCAACATCACACCTAAAGTAATCACCAGCGTGCCCAGCCAACGACGCCGACTGACGGTCTCCTTGAGCACCACCCTGCCTGCCAGTACCACCAGGCAATAGGCCAACGCCGCCAGCGGAAACAGCAGACTCAAGGGCGCACGGGACAGCGCTTCGAGCCACACAAAAAACTCAATCACGTAGGCGCCGACGCCGGCCCACAACAGCGGCGCATTGAACACCTGGCCCCAGAACGCACGCAGGCGAAAACCGCCATCGAGTTGCGGCAAACGGTCCACGCCCAATTTGAAACACAGCTGGCCAATCACATCGAGGACGATGGAAAACGCCAGTAACAACACCACGGTCAGGGTCACGGGAACAGCTCCTCAAACAGGTCGATCAAGGCTTCATTGGTTGCGGCATTGCGCTGCAAGTCTTGCGGGCTCCAGCGCTCCGGTGGCGGCTGGTCGGACTTGGCTTCCCAGCGCTTGAACGCGTTGCTGAATGCCGGCGTAGCGAACTCACCGCAGACGTCAATGCCAATGATGCGTTTACCCGCCGCCAACGCCCGCAGGGCCTGGAGCAAATGGGTCAGGCGCATGCCGCCCTGGTCCCAGTTGGTGGCGGCGTCTTCACTGGCGAGCACATCTTTGTCGATGGTGATCCAGATCGCCTCGGTGGGCAGGCTGGCAATCATCTGGTCGAGGAAGGCGCCCCAATCCAGGTCCGCCAGGTTGCGCCAGTGCAGGTGGTTTTCCTGTTGCTGGTGGCCGGCGCCGTCCCCCACCCGGCCCCAGACCTTGGACGGCGGATGCTGCCAGGGAAACAGCTGCAAACGCCCGCGCTTGAGGGCGCCAAGGTTGCCGCCGCGCAGTTGCGGGTTATGCAGGTCATCGCTGCACGGGCCGAGGGTGACGATGCGTTGGATCGCTGGCATCTTCAGCGCCCGGTTGACCCACGAACCACAGTGCCGCTTGGGCGCAAAGCGCACCCAGTCGGGGTGGTTGTCAAAGTGAATCAGGCTGACGGGCTCTTTGAGGTCGGCCAAAAACGCCGGCGTAAGGTGGTGATAATCGCCGGAGCCGACAAACAGGATTTCCGGGCGCGCGTCACGGGGCCGTGGCCGTTGGGCCAGGCGCTCGACGAAACGTTTCCAGGTTTTTTCGGTGGACCACAAACGCAATTTCGGGCCCAGGTCCAGCAGGTCCAGGCGCGTGGCCCGACCGCTGGCCAACCGCCGGGCAATCGGTGCCTGGCCGGTGAGGCTGTGGTCAAGGTCAAGAATATTCAAGGTAAGTTTCACCCCTAATAGCAGTGCCCAACCGCAGGCCGGTTGGGCTTTAGGGGGGTAATGCAAGGGATGGGCCAGCGCTTCTCTTAATGCCGACACAGATCAAATGTGGGAGCTGGCTTGCCTGCGATGGCCTCTACACAACTTTGTGGGTTGTAACAGCAGACGCTAACCACGATGCGAAGCGAGTCGCTCTTGATCTTGCTCTGCTTTTGATCTTAAGCGCCCCGTTAAACCACGCTGGCCGAACGCAGGCTTGAATTCGTGGGTAACCCGGCAGGACGCCGGGTTAGCCGCCCCGCGCCATGGATGGCGCGTGGCGGCGGCCCACGGATTCAAGCCTGTGTTCGGGCACACCGAGCCCAAGCGAGGTGCCGAGTGGTGGGGCAAGAGCCCTTTGGTTACTTTGGGCTGGGCCGGCATTCCGGCTCTTTTCCAAAGTGACCCGCCGTCAGGGCGGAACCCTAAGTGGCCGTTACCGCAGCAATGGATATGTACACGGTCCAACTGTGTCGCCTGTCAGGCCGCCTTCGCGAGCAAGCCCGCAGTTTGATCGCGGGGTGTCAGGTAGACAGGCGTTGGCTGGTAGGCCGCCATCGCAGGCAAGCCAGCTCCCACATTTGAATCGCGGGGTGTCAGGTAGATAGGCGCCGGCTGTCAGTCCGTCACGGGAGCAAGCTCCCTCGCCACAGGTCCAGCGTCACACCAAAGCTGTGTAGATACCTATGCTGCGATGGCAGTGTTTCAGCCAACTCATTTGCAACTGACAGCCAGCTCCCACATTTTGCTGCGTGCTCGGCCTCAGGATTTCGATTCGTTGATGATCTGGCGAATCGCGCCGACGAAGGCTTCCGCCGGTTGCCCACCGCTCACCGCATATTGGTCATTGAAGACAATGGTCGGCACCGAACTCACCCCACGAGAAACCCACAGCTGTTCCTGCTCGCGGACTTCGGCGGCGTATTCATCGCTGGCAAGAATCTCGGCGGCGCGCGCAATGTCCAGCCCTACGCTCTCGGCGATGATCGCCAGCGTCGCGTGGTCGGAAGGGTCCTGGCCATCGCTGAAATACGCCTTGAACAGCGCTTCCTTGAGGTTGTATTGCAAACCTTCCAGCCCGGCCCAATGCAACAGGCGGTGCGCGTCGAAGGTGTTGTAGATACGGCTCTGGCCGTCGGTGCGGAACGCAAAGCCCAGTGCGGCGCCCATGTCGCGGATACGCGCACGATTAGCCTGGGACTCTTCAGCCGTGGAGCCGTATTTTTCAGTGATGTGCTCGACGATGTTCTGACCGATGGCGGGCATGTTCGGGTTCAGTTCGAACGGCTGGAAATGAATCTCGGCCTGCACTTCGCTGCCGATCTGGTCGAGGGCTTCGGTCAGGCCGCGCAGGCCGATGATGCACCAGGGGCAGGATACGTCGCTGACGAAATCGATTTTCAGGGGAGTACTCATGGTGGGCAACCTCGCGTGCAGTCATGCGCATACATAAAGGTTGCACGATACACCACCTTCACAGCACCTTCGAAGGCTCGCTCAAATCGATCTGCGCCCAGTGCGCGGCATCCTGGCGATGGGCTTGCAGGTAGGGCAACACCGCCGCCAGCAAGGGCGCCTTGAACGCTTCCTGAAAACGGTGGGCCAGGCCGGGAATCAATTTCAACTGGCTGCCCTGGATATGCGCGGCCAGGTGCACGCCGTGCATCACCGGCAGCAAAGGGTCGGCGGTGCCGTGGACGACCAACGCAGGCACGCGCAGTTGGTTGAGCAAGGGCACACGGCTTGGCTCGGCCAGGATTGCCATGATCTGGCGCTTCACGCCTTCGGGGTTGAAGGCGCGGTCATAGGACAGCGCCGCCTGGTGCAGCAACGCCTGGCGATCGTCCTTGATATCCGGGCTGCCCAACGCCGCGAGCAAATCCGCCTGTTGCTCCAGCGCCACCTCACGATTGGGCGCGCTGCGCCGCGAGAGCAATTGCACCAGCGCCGCGTTCGGCGCGGGCAAGCCCTCGGCGCCGGAGCTGGTCATGATCAGGGTCAGGCTTTCCACCCGCTGTGGCGCCATGGCCGCCAGGTGTTGAGCGATCATGCCGCCCATGCTCGCGCCGAGTACGTGAAATTGCTGCACCTGCAGCGCGTCCATCAAGCCCAGGGCGTCGTCGGCCATGTCGGTCAACGTATAAGGCGCAGCCACCGGCAAGCCGAGCTTGTAGCGCAGCACTTCGAAGGTCAGGTTGGCGCTCGCCGGCGCCTGCCGCCAGGTGGACAGGCCGACGTCGCGGTTGTCGTAGCGAATCACCCGAAAGCCTTGTTCGCACAGGGCCACCACCACTTCGTCCGGCCAGTGAATCAACTGCCCGCCCAGGCCCATCACCAGCAGCAACGCAGGGTCGGACGCACGGCCGATACTTTGATAGGCGATGCTCACCTGAGCCAGGTCGACCGTTTGGGTCGGGACATTGACATCACATCGAGACGCCGCAAAAGACGGCAGGCCGAACAGTAGAGCGGCCACTAAAAACAACGCACGCATGAAAAACACCAAAACGCAGAACCCCAGTAGAGCGCGAGTCTGATGAAGTTTGTTCAAGCGCGCTGCCACAGTTCGATGACAGTTTGATGAAGAGCGCCCAGTGGTCATGGTCGACACGCCCTACAACATGAGACAAAATCAAGCATTCCGTTTTCGTCGCAAATTTTATTCATGGAGCGCCTGTGCTCGAAATCCGTCACTTGAAAACCCTGCACGCCTTGCGCGAGGCCGACAGCCTGGTGGAAGCCGCCGAACGCCTGCACCTGACCCAGTCCGCCCTCTCCCATCAGTTCAAAGAACTGGAAGAGCGCCTGGGCATGCCGCTGTTCGTGCGCAAGACCAAACCGGTGCGCTTCACCAGCGCTGGCCTGCGCCTGCTGCAATTGGCCGACGCCACCCTGCCGTTGTTGCGCGGTGCCGAGCGCGATATTGCACGGCTGGCCGGGGGTACCGCTGGGCGCTTGCACATGGCGATCGAATGCCACAGTTGTTTCCAGTGGCTGATGCCGACCATCGACCAGTTCCGCGATGCCTGGCCGGAAGTCGAGCTGGACCTGGCCTCGGGCTTTGCCTTCGCGCCGCTGCCGGCCCTGGCCCGTGGCGACCTGGACCTGGTGGTGACCTCCGACCCGCTGGAACTGCCGGGTATCACCTACGTACCGCTGTTTACCTACGAGGCCATGCTGGCGGTGGCCAACCAGCACGCGTTGGCGAACAAGTCCTATATCGTGCCGGAAGACCTGCTGACAGAAACCCTGATCACCTACCCGGTGGAACGTGACCGCCTGGACATCTTCACCCGCTTCCTGGAACCGGCTGACGTGGAACCGGCCCAAGTGCGAACTTCGGAGCTGACCGTGATGATGATGCAACTGGTGGCCAGCGGCCGTGGGGTGTGCGGTATGCCCCACTGGGCGCTGCATGAATACAGCTCACGCGGGTATGTGAAGGCCAAGCGGTTGGGTGAGAAGGGTTTGTTCGCCACCTTGTATGCGGGCATTCGTGCCGACATGCTGGATGCACCTTATATGCGCGACTTCTTGCTGACGGCCAAGGACACCTCGTTTTCCACCTTGGATGGCGTAAGCGCGGTGCGTTGAGCGGGCTCTGAGTGTGCGGGCGAGTGCCGATCGTTCCCACGCTCTGCGTGGGAATGCCGCCAAGGACGCTCTGCGTCCACGTGGTGACGCGGAGCGTCACGGGATGCGTGCCCACGCAGAGCGTTGGAACGATCAATGTAGCTCGCGCCACATGTGGATCTTGTCGAAGTATTCGACGCCTACCCGCACGGCCAGTGGCTCCAGGCCGTACTGAATGAAACCGCAGCGCTGGTAGAGCGCAAAGGCCGCGTCATTGCCGGCGGTGACGGTCAGCTGGATCAGTTTGAGGCGCGGGTGGCGGCGGGCTTCTTCCAGTGCGGCTTGCACCAGCTGCCGCCCCAGCCCTTGCTGTTGATAAGCCTCGGTCACGTACATGCCGAACAAGGTCACCTTGTGCCGCGCCTTTTCGCGAGGCTCGTAGGCCAGGCCAACGATGCCGGCCAGTCGCGCCCCATCAAAGCCGCCCAACAGGCAATCCAGCGGGCTGTCGAGACGCTTTTCCCACCAGCTCAATGGCATCGAGGCGCGCTCCGCGACACTGGACGTGAACGCTTGCGGATACGCGCCATAGGCCTCGAGCATCAATGCCCGATAGGCTTGCGCATCGTCGGCGTCCAGCGGGCGAATCATCATGCGGTAGCCAGCGAATCACGATAGAACGGCAGGATCAAATCGCGCGTCAATGGCGCCAGATGCAAGTCGCCTTCGCCCATGGGATCGATCCAGCACACCTCTTCAATCTCTGCTGCAGGGGTGACGGCGACGTCGACCTGCACCTTGAACAACTCCGCCTCTACGGTAAAACCCGGTTCGTTGGCCGCGGGTGCCGAGAACTGGCCAAGATAGACGGCTTGGCTCGGATCAACGCGCAGGTTCAGCTCCTCGTGCAACTCACGGACGAGCGCCTCGGCAGGTTGCTCGCCGGCGTCGATTTTGCCGCCCGGTTGCATGAAAGCCAGGGTATCGCGCTTGCGCACAAGCAGGGTTTGACCGTCGCCACGGACCAACAGCGCGGCTGCAATGCGGATAGTCTTGGACATGGAAGGCCCTCTCTGGGATTGAAAAGCGGCCAAGGATCCCACGCGCATTCTGCACACGCAACTCGCGAGTGCAGGGCGATTTTTTCCGACATACATACACCACAGGGTCCAGTTTCGGCCACCCTAAACTCGCAAACTCATATTCAGCAGGGCTCGCTGCACCTCGGTGCGCCGCGCTCTTTTATAAGAGTTTACTCATGCACAATTCATTGCCCACCCTCAAAGAATCATCCACTGACGAACCACAACCGCTGCCGGCCGACAGCACGTCAACCCCTACCGTGCAACCGATGACGCTTGCGGTCGTGCCGCCGGCTTCACTTTCTGCCGAAGAACAACTGGCTTACCTCACCCGTGAACTCGACAAACTCAATGCACAGACCTCTGAGCTGGTAAGGCGACAGCCGAGTGTCGGCCGCGTGTACCAGCAGCAATTGGCCGAGATGTTTCCCGATGCACATCTGCCCATCAATCCCAACCAGATTTTTTATAGCCGCTATCGCGAAGACCAGGAAGGACAAAAGCACCTGCTGTCCTGCGAACCACTGGGCTCGCTGCTGGCCACCTTACGCGCGCCTGGCGCAGAGTCTTATCTGACCCAGGAGAGCGGCGCCTTCTACCGCGAATGCAACACCCTGGACACCGATAAAATCCTCTCTGCCAGTGCCTCGACGACAACCCTGGCCGCCAGGCTGGAAATAGCCATCACGTTGAGCCTGAATACATTCTGGGGGGCTGGCGAGCCCTCCCAACCCAACACGGAGGAGCAATTGGTCGCATTGCGCCGACAAGTGCTAGCCCATCAACTGGCATTGCGCTCGGTGGACGGCACGTTGTCGGCGCATGCACGGACGCTGGCGCAGAACGTGCTCAAGTACCCAAGTGCTGCGGCACGTGAACAGGTGTTTACCGTCGACAACAGGCCCACGGTGTACCGACTGGCCCTGGAGAATGGCAGTGAATTCGCCGGCGCATTCATTCTGACCCCCACGGGCACGACGCCTCTGACGGGCAAAGTGATGCTCTATAGCCCAAGCGAGGAGTTTGAGGAGTTTGAAAACCTGGCGCGTTTGAATGACACCGTCGCAGCCCGCATACAAGACGGCGCAGCGCCAGGCAAGCTGTTGATCGCAAGCCTGCCGACAGCCGCTCGTACCGCGCTGAGCGGCTTGCCCGTACTGACGACGGCCCCGTCCCAGATAGACGCTGACGTGATTGCTGACAGTGTCCGCGCATTGCGAGTCAGGCAACATTTCTCCGTTCGCGAAGCCTTGCGCAGGGAGACGTTGCCCTCCACAGGCGAGCTCGACCTGGCCGCAGACCTGACGCCACAGTGGGATGTCGCTAATGCTTTTATGGTGCGCAATCTACGCCTGTTGACGGCCGAACCCGCATGGTTGAAAACCTCCGGCGAGCAAGACCAGGCTCGGTACAGGCAACTGGAACAAGAACTGATCGACAGCAATGAGGAACTCACACCTCATCTTGAGAGAATCTTGACACTGGAAGCGTTCTCCCAACAGGAGACCGACAAGGTGCTGAAAAAACAGAAACCTGTGTATGCCAACGTTGATATTGACCCTTATAGAAGCCTGGTTCATCTGCGCGTCACAACGTCCTCCCGGTCGGCCGAAATGACGGGGTATCGTAACGAGGAAGCCACCATTGTCTACATCAGCGAAGACCGCAAGATCAATATCCCGCAGTGCCTGCCAGGCAAAAAACTGACGTGGGGCACCTGGCGTACCCAAACCGTGGTGGATCTGCGCACACTGGGAAGTTATACCCAACGTAATGTCGACCCATGGTCGGTGCATGGCATACATAGAACGATCAGTGCCACCGCCAACATTATTGACACAGCCGGCAACCCTCACGGAAAACTTGGCAACGATGATTTGCGCGCACTCGCAACAGAAGCTGACATTGGCCAAAAATACGATACGTATCTGCGGTCAACCTTCTCGCTGAGCAGCGGGACAAGCAGCTTCGCTACAGTCTGGCAGCGCGCCAACGCAGCAAAAATGAATAAGGACGCGCTTGAGAACCGTCTCAACCCTGACGCAGCCAAACTGTTTACATTCCAGACGCCAGGCAGTGGGTTTGACTGGATAAAAGCCGTCACTGAACACCCTGATTCAACCACCCGCCCCCGAGTCAGCGAATTCGAGATAGAGGTCAACCTGCTGGTATTGGGCGCCGCGCAAGAGAGGGGCCAAGGCGGGCAGGTCATGCATCGTGTCCTGGTCATTCATCGAAAAGGCACCAAGCCTGACGGGGTCAGTGTGCTGTATACCCCGGATGCACCAGATGGCGTTGCCTTCCGGGAGCTGACCAAGGGGCTGGTGGAGCTGGACACGCTGAAAGCAAAACCGGAATGGCAGACCTATTTCACTTCCCAGATGGCCACTAAGGATACGAAAGAGATCACACGGATCTTCAACGATACGCGCAGTGTGTACCGCTATACCTTGACGCCGATAACCGGCAATTTCCACGCATACCTGTATTCGGCGCAACTGGGTTTTCAACTCGCGCACGCCGACTACCGTTCACGGAGCAATGCGCAAATTTTCCGCGAATCGGCGGTAAACGCCTTTATGTTCGGGGTGGAAACTGCCGATTTTCTGCTCGGGTTGATACCCGGCAAAACCGCCCTGTCGTTTTTGCGCCGAGCTATCAACCGCGGATTAGGCGTGGCCAAGCAGCTGGGGCGGCGCATTCCGGGGCTGGCCAGTAAAGTCGGTACGGACAGGAGCACCGCCATTGTACTGACGGGTGCCTCCCTCCGCCCGTTGGAACCCGCCTGGGTCAATGTGATGCCATATCGGTTGCCTGAACAAATAGAGCCGTTCTTTGACGTAGTGGAGTTTGCCGACACCCACCGATACAGACTGTCGCGCCAGTCGGGCCGCGCACCGTGTTTTTTTGATAAACACAATAACCAGTTCATCGCGATGCGCGACCCAACAGGCCGCTATCACCTGTATCAGTCCTATGTAGAAGACGGCGCACGCTATGTAAAAGACCCGGCAGGTCACCACGTGGACTTTATGGTCGTACCGGGAGACGCAAAGAGCTGGAAGCCCCGTTTCGAACGAGACGCTGTGGGCGGAGGTTCCGTTATGGGCGCCCTGCGTCCTCTCACCCCTGAACAGCAAGTGGGTGCGGACCTGATCGCGGCGATGCGGCTTTTTGCAACAGAAGGGGAAATGCGGGATTTCGTGCGCGTCATAGAACAAACCGACGCTTCCCTGAAGCTCGATTTGATCACTCGCGCCCGACAACAGCTTGGCACCCTGGATGAAGCTGAATTTCGCCGCTGGATGTCGAACTCGAAAAGCTTGAGCCGAGCCAATCAAGAGAGGTTACGTAGTTCCCTGTTAAACCTGCGGCTCGAACTGGCCACGGTTGAACATATACACCTGTCGACACAACATTTTGCGCAACCCCTGTCTGCGCGGGACAAGGAAGAACTGTTTAAAAAAGTCAAAAGGCTCATTGGCAAAAACGAGAACCTCGACAAACAAATCAGAACATCGATTGCCGTTGCCGACCCCGATACTGGCGCACAATTTGTCGGGTACGCCATCACCCACAAACACCAGCATGCGATGGATAAATTCGCAGCAAAATATGAACTTTATACTTGGCGGGATGCTGCACTGAAAGTGTTTGCATACAAGCCCGAACACCTCGTACATATTAATCAACTCGCCTCAGATCTCGGAATTACACGCCAGGAAGCGATACGTCGATTCTTATTGCTGCCTGAGACAAAAAGCACCCTGGATGCCTTCATGACGGAGACCTTCAAGGCCAAACTCGCCAAGCTTCAAGTCACCTCCTTTTCAGAGGATTTCAAAAAATCCGGTATTCCCTATATCGCCCTATCCCGAGGCCAGCATGGGGCAGATACTGGCGTAGCGATGGTAGACAGTAGAGATGTCACAGCATTCGAAAAAGCCCTGCCCAAGTTTGCAACGCCTCTGGAGTTTGAAGTCCCCCGCGTTCAAACCCATAGAGTTGAAAGGCCAGCGCCGGCGCTGCCTGTCGGGCCGGAAGTCGTGCCCACTCGCGATCCGCACATCAACATCGTGAAGCTGGATGAACTGGCGCAAACCCAGAAAAAACTCCTGCCCACCCCCGCCACCGCCAAACTTGAGGAGATCACCCAGGATATCCAAGCCGGTCGCCTCAGCCGCAAGCGAATAGGCAACTTCACCTACGTCGATCTCCCCCAGGTGCAGCCCGGCACAGGCCGTGGTCTTTGGCGCGTGGCAATTGAACAAAACGGCAAAGAAGGTGGCAAAGATGTCTACATCATCAGGGGTATCTTTGATTACCACGCCAGCAAGCACGTAGCCTGGGGCGTATAACTACAGGAGGGGCGGCACCTCGTCCGGCGCCCTGATAAACACACTGTACTTGGCGCCCTCCATCGCCTCGAACGCGATCAGCTTGTCCACCAGTGGCAGGTTCAGCACCTTGCCGGCATTGAGCAATAACATGCCGTTGTCGGCATTGAGGTTGCGCGCCAGCACCATGCCGGCTTCCAGCTCACGGGTGGAGAGGACTTTTACCGTCGGATCACCCAGGGTCACATCGCTGAGGAAGGTCGCGCAGGCTTGCACGAAATCTTCCACCAACGCCGGGTCATACAGGCGCCCGGCGTACTTGCGGATATACAACAGCGCCTCGTCGCTGTTGAGGTGCCGCTCCAGGATCAGGCCTTTCTGCAATTCGATAAAGTCCACCGCCAGCTTCAGCAGCCGTGAACCGGGCGGGATCGCATCGCCCTTGAGGTGGTCGGGAAACCCCGTGCCGTCCCAACGTTCCTGGTGATGACGAATGATCCGCGCCGCGTCCTTCATCGGCTCAAGGGTCATCAGCAGCGACTCGCTCTGCCCCGGATACTCACGGTACAAGCCGCGGTCGGTGCTGTGCAGTTTGTCCGACGGTGCAACCATCATGCTGTCCGTCCAGCTCAACTTGCCGATGTTGTACAACGCGGCGGCCATGGTCAGGTCACGAGTGCTGGATTCGTCCATGGACTGGGCGGCGCAATACACCCGGATCAACTCGATCAACGCACGGTTGGTCTGTTTGTCCTTGGGCAAGCGCAGGTTGGCCAGCAGCGAAAACACTTCGGTCCCGGTCACGTAGCTGCGCTTGAGCTCATCGTAGGCCAGGTCGAGCATGTCGGCGGTTTGTTGCAACTCGGCGGTACGCGCCGCCACGCGTTTTTCCAGGGTGGCGTTGAGCAGCTTGAGCTGTTCGGTCTGGTCTCGGGCCAGGCGTTCAAGGCGTTGGTGCTCGAGGGTTTGCTGCAACACCAGTTGCAACTCTTCGTCGTTCCAGGGTTTGCTGATGTAGCGGTGGATCTGCCCGTCGTTGATCGCCTTGATGATGGTGGTGAGGTCGGCGTAGCCGGTGAGCAGGATGCGGCTGGTGGCGGGGTACAGGCGGTGGACCTCGGCCAGCAGCGTGGCGCCGTCCATGCCGGGCATGCGCGCATCGCTCATCACCAGATCGATAGGCCGGGTCGCCATGATCTCCAGCGCCTGGGCGCCGCTGGTGGCCAATACCACCTCATAGGGCTGGCCGCGCAACAGGCGGCGCAGGCTGTTAAGGATCGACTCTTCATCGTCGACCAGCAAAACAGCGGACTTCGTAGCGAGTTGTTCATCCATGGCGACTCTGCCTTCAAATTAAACGAAGTTGGGCTAAATTGAATCCGCGCAATACAAAGCGCGATTGATTTGACGCCAACTGGCCGTCGATATCAAGGGAACTCAACTATGCTGCACTGCATGCTCGCGCCCCGTTCAGTTGTAGAACCAGGGAAGGAATTGTCATGCCATCAAGCCTTTTGCACGTGCCGAGTGCGCCATGAGGACGGAATCGGGCCGGGCCAACCGGCGCATCCTGATCGTGGATGACACGGCTTCGATCCACCAGGATTTTCGCAAGATCCTCTGTGCCGACGAGCATGGCGAGCCCTCCCTCGACACCCTGGAGTCCACCCTCTTCGGCACCACCGCGCCGGCGCGCCAGGCGTTTGACCTGGATTCGGCCTATCAGGGCCAGGAAGCCTTTGCGCTGGTCAAAAAAGCCCTCGACGCCCACTCGCCCTACGCAATGGTGTTTATCGACATGCGCATGCCCCCTGGCTGGGACGGCCTGCACACCATCGAACAGTTGTGGGAGGCGGACCCCAACCTGCAAATCGCGCTCTGCACGGCCTATTCCGACTACTCCTTCGAGGCAATCGAAGCGCGCCTGAAATACAACGACCAACTGCTGATCCTGAAAAAGCCCTTCGACCACCTGGAAATCCGCCAGATGGCCAGCGCCCTGACCTGGAAATGGCAACTGGCCCAGGACGCGGCCCTCAAAGTGATCAGCCTGGAGCGCACCATCGAGGAACGCGTGCAGGAGCTGCTCAAGGTCTCGCACTTATTGCAATACGACGCCCTGACGGAGTTACCCAACAGCACGTTGCTGGGCGACCGCCTGACCCAGGCGATCGCCTTGGGCCGCAGGCACGACACGCAACTGGCGGTGATGTTTCTGGGGCTTGACCGCTTCAAGCGCATCAACAACGCCCTGGGCTATCCGGCCGGCGACGAGGTGCTTGCGCAGGTGAGCCTGAGCCTGGTGGCGGCGGTGCGGGCGTCGGACTCGGTGTTTCGTTATGGCTCCGACGAGTTCGTGGTGCTGCTTAACGATATCCAGCATCCCCAGCAAACCCAGCACATTGCGCAAAAGGTACTCAATGCCGTCAGCGCGACTCGCCATGTTGCGGGGCATGACCTGAGTGTGAGCGCCAGCCTGGGCATCAGTATTTACCCCGATGACAGCGACAATGCCGTGGGTTTGCTCAAGCACGCTGAAACCGCGATGCGCACCAGCAAAGAACGCGGCCCGGGGGATTTCAGCTTTTACACCGAAGACATGAACCTGCGCGCCCAGCATCAGCAAAACCTGGAAAGCGCGATCCGCCAGGCGCTGGACCGCGATGAATTTGTGCTGCATTACCAACCCAAGCTGGCGCTGGAGTCCGGGCGCATCGTCGGTGCGGAAGCGCTGACCCGCTGGTTTCGACCGCAGTCGGGTTGGGTCAGCCCGGCGGAGTTCATTCCGGTCGCCGAAGACAGCGGCCTGATCGTGCGCCTGACTCAGTGGGTACTGCGCCAAGCCTGCGCACAAGCCCAAGCCTGGCGTGAGATGGGCCTGGCGCCCCTGCGCATGTCGGTGAACATCTCGGCGATCGACTTTCGCCAACGGGACTTCGTCGACAACCTGGCCGCCATCCTGAAAGAAACAGGCCTGCCGCCCACCCAACTGGAACTGGAAATCACCGAAAGCGTGCTGATGCAGAACGTCGACGAAACCGTGGAAACCCTGCAAAAGATCAAGGCCATGGGCATCCGCCTGGCCCTGGACGATTTCGGCACCGGCTACTCCAGCCTCAGCTACCTGCGGCGCTTTCCCATCGACGTGCTGAAGATCGACCAATCCTTCGTGCGCGGCCTGCGCATCAATAGCCAGGACGAACAACTGATCAGCGCTATCATCGGCATGGGCAAGAGCCTGGAGCTGAACATCATTGCCGAAGGTGTGGAAACCGTCGACCAATTGAATTTCCTCAAAGCCCAGCGGTGTGAGGAGGGCCAGGGCTTTCTGTTCAGCAAGGCGCTGCCTTCGAAAGATTTTGTGCATCTGCTGCAAACGGATAGCGCGACACTGATGCCGGATCAATAAAATAAATAGCCCTGGGCCTGCAAGGAGTGCTCGCTTGAGCAATGTCGTAAACCACCGTTCCGGCCTGATGTTCGCGTTATGCCTGAGCACCGCATCGCTGTCAGCCGCACCGCTGGACGAAGCGCTCAAGCCCTTGCCGGCGGTTCCAGTACTGGACCCGGCCAAGGTTGAGTTGGGTCGCCAACTGTTCAACGAGCCGCGCTTGTCGGTCAACAACACCTTGTCCTGCGCGAGCTGTCACCAACTGACCAGCGGCGGCGCCGACAACAAGCCATTCTCCATTGGCTTTGACGGCAAACCGGTGCAGATCAATACCCCTTCCGTATTCAATGCCAGCCTGAACTTCAAACAGTTCTGGAACGGTCGGGTGGACACGTTGCAGGCCCAGGTCGAGCAGGTGGTGATCAGCCCGGTGGAAATGGGCAGCGACTGGAATACGGTGGTGCGCAACCTGTCCGCCCTGCCCGCCTACCAGAACGCGTTCAAACAGGCCTATCCCGATGGCGTCACCGCTTCCAATGTGCAAAACGCCCTGGCCACCTACGAGCGTACGCTGCTGACACCCAATTCGCGGTTTGACCAATACTTGCTGGGCAACACCGATATCCTGACCCGCCAGGAAAAATACGGCTACCAACGCTTCAAGGATTACGGCTGCATTGCCTGTCACCAGGGCGTGAACATTGGCGGCAATATGTTCCAGAAATTCGGCGTGATGGGCGATTACTTCAAGGCCCGTGGCAACCCGCTGGAATCGGACCTGGGGCGCTACCTGCTGACCCAGGATGAAGAAGACCGCCACGTGTTCAAGGTGCCCAGCCTGCGCAATGTGGCCGTCACGGCGCCGTACTTCCACGACGCCTCGGCCAAGACCCTTGAAGAGGCGGTTGACGTGATGTTCAAGTACCAGTTGGGGCGCAACCCGTCCCAGGAAGACAAGGACCTGATTATCCAGTTTCTCAAGACCCTAACCGGCGAATGGGCGGGCAAGCCGTTATGAGACCCTTGTCACGCCGACGCACCAGCCAAATCCTGCTAGGCCTCATCACCCTGTTCCTGGCCTCCACCCTGGTGTTTTTGTACCTCAAGTCTTCACGCGACCAGACAGCCACTTATACCCAGTCGCGCGACTTGATCCGCCAACTCCAGCAGCTCAATGCTCAGTGGGACAGCGAAGTGCTCAAGGCCCGCATCGCGATCACCCACAACTACGACCCACTGGTCACGCCGCTGACCGAAATGACCCGTATCGGCGCTGAACTGGAAAGCCGCGACACCTACCACAGCGCTGCCGACCTGCCCGGTTGGCAAGCCAGCCATGCGGCGTACCTGACGGCCATCGAGGAAAAAGCCCGGCTCGTCGACCAGTTCAAATCCCACAACGCAGTGCTGCGTAACTCATTGGCTTTTTTACCGACGGCCGAAGACGACATCCAGGCCCAATTCAACAGCATGACCGACGAAGGCCGGCTGCAACTGCAAAGCGTGGCCACTGACACTTACGACCTGCTGCTCAGCAGCCTGGAGTTCGCCCAGGTCACCAGCGACGAACGTGCCGCCGATATCCTGGTGGGCCTGGGCAAGCTGGCCATCAACCAACAGAGCCTGCCCAGCGAGTTCCAGGCACCGGTGGAGATCCTCAGCAATCATATTTCGCTGATCCTGCGCGAACAGCCACTGGTCAACAGCCTGCTCGAGCGGATTGCCGCCGTGCCGGTGGCCGAACACCTCGATGACCTGACCACTCACCTCAATCAGGACCAGCAGGCCACTGACCTCATCGATCATCAGTACCATCGCTACCTGCTGATCTTCTCGACCTTGCTGGTGGTAATGCTGCTCTACCTGGCGGTGCGCCTGTTGCGTAGCTTCGCCGAGATCAACCGCGTCAACCGCGCGTTGCAGGCCGCCAACGAAACCCTGGAACAACGGGTGGAGCGGCGCACGCAACAGCTCAAGGATGCCCAGAGCGAGCTGATGAACAGCGCCCGCCAGGCCGGCATGGCGGAGATCGCCACCAACGTGCTGCACAACGTCGGTAACGTGCTCAACAGTGTGAACATCTCTGCCGACCTGGTCAGCCGCAAGCTGCGCAGCAGCAAGGCACTCGGCCTGGGCAAGGCCATGCAACTGATCAACGCTCACCAAGGCGACCTGGGCACCTTCCTTACCGAGGATGAAAAGGGCAAGTTGCTGCCGGGCTATCTGAACCAGTTGGTCGAAGCGATTGCCATCGAACAGCAAGGCATGAGCGATGAGCTGGCGCAGTTGAGCAAAAGCGTGGACCACATCAAGGACATCGTCTCGACCCAGCAATCCTATGCGGGTGCGTCTACCTTGCTGGAGCCGGTCAATATCAGCGCCTTGATGGACGACGCCCTGCGCATGAACGCCGGCGCGCTGAGCCGTCACCATGTCACTGTTGTGAAGGCGTACGCCCCGGTGCCGGAGATCTTGGCGGACAAGCACAGGTTATTGCTGATCATGGTCAACCTGATCAGCAACGCCAAATACGCCATGGACAAACTGTCTGAGCGGCCACGGCAAATCACCCTGGCGGTGGAATCGGTAGGCGACCAGACCCTGAAGATCAGTGTGAAGGACGATGGCGAAGGCATACCGCCCGAGAACATGGCACGTATCTTCACCCACGGTTTTACCACCCGCAAGGAAGGTCACGGCTTCGGCCTGCACAGCTGCGCCCTGGCCGCCGTGGAAATGAACGGCCAGCTCAGCGCCCACAGCGACGGGCCGGGCCTTGGCGCCGTCTTCACCTTGACCATCCCCCTGACCCTTGCCGGAAGCAGCTCATGAACCAACCTCCCAACCGGCGCATCCTGCTGATCGATGACACACCGTCCATTCATGAGGATTTTCGCAAGATCCTGATGCCCGACGAAGCCTCAACCGAAGCGCTGGATGAAATGGAGTCGGCGTTGTTCGGCGACACCGCCAAACCTCAAGCCCAGGCATTCGAACTGCACGGCGCGTATGGCGGCGAGGAAGGCCTGGGCTTGCTGACCAGCGCCATGGCGCAACAGCGCCCCTATGCCTTGGCCTTCGTTGACATGCGCATGCCCCAGGGCTGGGACGGCGCCAAGACCATTGAAGAACTGTGGAAAGTCGCCCCCGACCTGCAAGTGGTGGTGTGCACCGCCTACTCGGACTATTCCTGGGATGACCTGTTGTTTCGCCTGCACGCCCACGACCGCCTGCTGATCCTGAAAAAGCCGTTCGACAACATTGAAGTCCAGCAAATGGCCAACACTCTGGCCAACAAATGGGACATGGCGCGCCGCGCTTCCCTGCAAACCTCGCAGCTGGAGCGGTTGGTGGAAGAGCGCACCCAAGCGCTGCAACTGGAAATTGAAGAGCGCAAGCACCTGGAAAGCCAACTGGTGCAGTCGGAAAAACTCGCCTCGCTGGGGCAACTCGCGGCCGGCGTCGCCCATGAGATCAACAACCCCGTGGGCTTTATTTCCTCCAACCTCAGCACCCTCGACAGTTACTTCAAGCAGCTGCAACAGATGCTCGATGCCTACCAGCGCAGCGAAGCGCACATCGGGGCGCCAGAACATCGCGAACCGCTCACGGCATTGCGCAACGAGCTGGACCTGGATTTTCTCAAGGACGACATTCCGATCCTGATCCGCGAATCCAAGGACGGCATCGGCCGTGTGGTGCAGATCGTCAAGGACCTGAAGAACTTTTCACGGGTGGATAACGACCAGACCTGGCAATTCGCGAACCTGCAGCAAGGCATCGATTCGACGCTGAACATCGTCGCCAGCGAACTCAAGTACAAGGCCGATGTGGTCAAGCACTACACGCCGCTGCCAGAAATCGAGTGCCTGGCTTCGCAACTCAACCAGGTGGTGATGAATCTGGTGATCAACGCCGCACAAGCCATGGGCCCTGAGCGCGGCACCATCACCATCAGCAACGGGGTGGACGGCGAGAACGTGTGGCTGGAAGTCGCAGACAACGGCTGTGGGATTGCCCCCGACACCGTGCAGAAGATTTTCGACCCGTTCTTCACCACCAAGCCTGTGGGCGAAGGTACCGGGCTGGGTTTGTCGTTGTCTTACGGGATCGTCAAGAAACACCGTGGCGATATCAGCGTCAGCAGTGAGGTGGGCAAGGGTACGAAGTTTCGGGTAGTACTGCCGATTCGGCAGACGGCGGCGTAGGCACGCCGCCGAATCATGCTCATGCGTCAGCTTTTTTCGGGCTCGACCCAAACGATGCAAAACGCTTGTTGAACCCGGCAATCCGGCCTTCGGCCTGGGTCTTGCGCTGCTGGCCGGTGTAGACCGGGTGCGAGGCGCTGGAGACGTCCAGGGGGATGTAGGGATAGGTGTTGCCGTCGCTGTGTTTCTGGGTGCGATCACTGTCGGCGGTGGAACCGATGAGGAAGAACACATCGGCGGCGGTGTCGTGGAACAGCACGGTGCGGTAGTCGGGGTGGATACCAGCTTTCATGAGGCCTCCGGGGCGTCTGGGTGCGGTTGACTTGTTATACAGTAACACAACACCCAGCATCTAAACGAGAACCTTTTGCAATAAGGTTAGGCTTGTTGCGTCTAGCAAGTCGGTGCTGAGAGCGGCCCGAAACTATCAATTCTGACAAGGGCTGAACCGAATCAAGCACCGACAGGTGTCTATCCCAGGCCAGTCTGTCTCACCCGCGTTGCCAAACTGAATATTCCCACAGGTTGTCTATGGTTTCCTGACAGGCGCAGAATGGTGGATCGACCTATAGAGTCCGAACCCAAGGAAACCGTATGAGCCTGTCCTTGTTAAGCCGCTACGCCTTCTTTGCTGTGTGCGTCATTTTCACCCTCGCCAGCCTCCCCTTTATCGAACATGAATGGCTGTGGCCGATCACGCTGGTAACCGGCGTACTCAGCCTGATCGGCATTGTCGACCTGCTGCAAAGCCCCCATGCGGTGCGTCGCAACTATCCGATCCTGGGCAATATCCGTTACCTGGTAGAAACCATCCGCCCGGAAATCCGCCAGTACCTGCTGGAGTCCGACAGCGACGCCCTGCCCTTCTCCCGCGCCCAGCGCTCGCTGGTGTATTCGCGCGCCAAGAACGAAACGGCAGACAAACCCTTCGGCACCCTGATTGACGTGTACCAGTCAGGCTTCGAATTTATCGGCCACTCCATGCGCCCTGCGCCACTGAGCGACCCCAGCAGTTTTCGCGTGATGGTCGGCGGCCCGCAGTGCACACAGCCGTACTCGGCGTCGGTGTTCAATATTTCGGCCATGAGCTTCGGCTCATTGAGCGCCAACGCGATCCGTGCGCTCAACCACGGCGCCAAGCTCGGCAACTTTGCCCACGATACCGGCGAAGGCAGCATCAGCCCCTACCATCGCGAAAACGGCGGCGACCTCACCTGGGAACTGGGCAGCGGTTACTTCGGCTGCCGCACCAGCGACGGCCGTTTCGACCCCGAACGCTTCGCCGTACAGGCCCAGAACCCGCAAGTGCGCATGATCGAAATCAAGATGAGCCAAGGCGCCAAGCCCGGCCATGGCGGGATTTTGCCCAAGCACAAGGTCACCCAGGAAATCGCCGACACCCGCGGCATCATGATGGGTGAAGACTGCATCTCGCCGTCGCGTCACAGCGCGTTTTCCACGCCGATCGAGCTGATGCAGTTCATCGCTCAGTTGCGCGAACTGTCCGGCGGCAAACCTGTGGGCTTCAAGTTCTGCCTGGGCCATCCGTGGGAATTCATGGGCATCGCCAAGGCCATGCTCGAAACCGGCATCCTTCCGGACTTTATCGTGGTGGACGGCAAGGAAGGCGGTACCGGTGCCGCGCCAGTGGAATTCACCGACCATATCGGCGTGCCGCTGCGCGAAGGCCTGCTGTTCGTGCATAACACCCTGGTGGGCCTGAACCTGCGCGACAAGATCAAGCTCGGCGCCAGCGGCAAGATTGTCAGCGCGTTCGACATCGCCAGCGTCCTGGCCATCGGCGCCGACTGGGCCAACTCGGCGCGTGGTTTCATGTTCGCCATTGGCTGCATTCAGTCGCAGTCATGCCACACCAACAAATGCCCGACTGGCGTCGCCACCCAAGACCCGCTGCGCCAACGCGCGCTGGTGGTGCCGGACAAGGCCCAGCGCGTGTTCAACTTCCACCGCAACACGCTGCACGCCCTGGCAGAAATGCTCGCCGCCGCCGGGCTGGAGCATCCGTCGCAGTTGTCGGCCAAGCATTTGGTACGTCGGATGTCGGCGACGGAGATCAAGCTGTTCTCTCAGTTGCATGTGTTCCTCAAGCCTGGGGAGTTGCTCACCGGTGAAGTGAATGGCGAGTTCTATTCGCGCATGTGGCAGATGGCGCGGGCGGACAGTTTCGAGCCTCATGAAACCGCAGCAGCTTGAAGGACGCCTGCCATGCTGAAAGTCATCGCTGAGGACTTCATCAAGCCCGAACACCTGGAAACCGTGCGCCCCTGGTACGCTGAGCTGGTGGAAAAAACCCGCCAGGAACCGCTGTGCATCGCCTACGATTTGTTCATCGATCAAAAAGACCCTGGGCACTTCATTTTTATCGAGCAATGGCCAGATCAAGCGGCGCTGGATGCGCACTGCCAGACCGAGCACTTCACCCGGTTGGTGCCCCAGATCAATGAGCATCAAGCCAAGCCGTGCCGGATCTTGTTGATGGACACTTTCTGACAAGACCCACCGCCTGCTGAACCGGACCACCGACGGCATCGTTGAAAACAAGGAGATTCACATGCCGTTACTGGACTTCGCCGCAATCGCCGCGCAACTGCCCGACAGTTGGACATCCACACGCCTGGGCCAGGTTGGCCCGGCGCGGATCAAAGTACTGCGCATGGATGAACAGACGTACGAGGAAGAAACCCACGACTACAACGAAGGGTTGTTGGTGATCAGTGGGTACTTGCACCTGCGCATCGGTGATCAAGCCATCAGGGTGGACGCCGGCCAGATGTACCTGGTGGAAGCCGGCACTGCCCACGGTGTGCTCGCCGGCAGCCAGGGCACCCTGGTGATCATTGATCTCTAGAGACATTCAGTAATACCCAGCCTTTGCAATTGCTTACAAATACCGCCAACCTCCGCCCGCCCGACGTGCGGCGACGCCCGCGCTCACCTATCGTCATTAAACAACTTGTTCAAGAGCCCGCTGCCATGCTGAACGGACGCGACCCGCGCATCGACTTTTTTCGGGGCCTGGCGTTGATCTTCATTTTCTGGGATCACGTGCCTCACAACCCCCTCGCCAACATCACCGTGCAGAACTTCGGGTTCAGTGACGCCGCGGAAATCTTCGTGTTCCTGGCCGGCTACGCAGCCGTGCTGGCCTACGGCAAGATTCTGCAGCGCGAGGGCTATCTCTTCGCCTGCCTGAAAATCCTGCGTCGGGTGTGGACACTCTACGTGGCGCATATTTTCCTGTTGGCGCTGTTGATGGGCATCGTGATTTTCGCCAACAGCCATATCGAGACTCGCGACCTGGTGCAGGAAATGGGCCTGGGGTATTTTCTCAGCGATACCCAACAGGCCTTGATGGATGAGTTGCTGCTGCGCTTCAAGCCCAACCTCACCGACCCGTTGCCGTTGTACATCGTGCTGATTCTGAGCCTGCCGCTCACCCTGCCACTGCTGGTGTATGTGCCCAACGTGATGGTGGCGATCTCGGTGGCGGTGTACCTGCTGGCGCCCTGGCAGGGCTGGAATTTGCCCGCGAGCAACGGCGGAGTGTGGTACTTCAACCCCATCACCTGGCAATGCTTGTTCATCCTCGGCGGCGCAGCCGCGTTGCGCTCACCCAGCCGCGCCGAAGCGCGGCCGTTGCTGCGCCAACCCTTGTTCGTGGCCGCTGCGCTCTACGTGTTGGTGACCTGTGTGATCACCTTGTCTTGGCGCTGGCCCGAGGTGCATGACGCCTGGATGCCACGCGTGATTGGCGAATGGCTGTACCCCATCAGCAAGACCGACCTGTCGCCGGTGCGCCTGCTGCACTTCCTGGCCCTGGCCTACGTCACCGCCAAATTGCTCCCCGACGTCGGCTGGACGCAGCAGTGGCTGGCCCTGCAATTGGCGAGGATGGGGCGTTACTCCCTGGAAGTGTTTTGCCTGGGCGTGGTGCTGGCGCCACTGGCCGACATGCTCAATGCCATGGCCGGCGACAGCCTGGCGATCAAGTTATCCACGGCCTTGGCGGGCGCTGTGTTGATGGGCTTATTGGCGGCATGGCTGGACCTGAACAAGCGCCTGGACCAACGCTACGCCAGCCGCGCCGTCGTCACGACTACATAGTTAGCGACGCCGCCGGACACCAGGATGGCAACTGAACCACCGCTTTCGCAGGCAAGCCAGCTCCCACATTCGTCGTGTATTGCCCACAGGATCAACGCCCGGCACAGATCCCCCTGTGGGAGCGGGCTTGCTCGCGAAGGCTGCGGGCCAGTCAATTAATCTGCAACTGAACCACCGCTATCGCAGGCAAGCCCGCACATTTAAACGGAGCGGGTCGCGCTGCTATTGGCGACGGCGGGCTGCAACTTGAATACGTAGTACAACACGGTCAACAGCACCAGGAACGCAGGCCCGACATACAGCGCCACACGGGTCTCCGGGAAGTACGCCATCAGGCCCACCACCAGCACCAGGAACGCCAGCGCCAGGTAGGAGCTGACCGGGTACAGCCACATGCGGTACTTGAGGCCCGCCTGCTCCGCCGGGCTCAGGCCTTTGCGGAATTTGAGCTGGGCCAGCAGGATCATCAGCCAGGTCCAGATCGCGCCGAAGGTGGCGATGGAGGTCACCCATACGAACACCTGGTCCGGCACCAGGTAGTTGAGCAGTACGCCCAATAACAAGGCAAAGATCGACAACAGCAAGGCCTTGCGTGGCACGCCGTTACTGGAGGTGGTGCCGAACGTCGCCGGCGCCTGGCCGTTCTGCGCCAGGCTGTAGAGCATACGCCCGGTGCTGAAGATGCCGCCGTTGCAGGACGACAGCGCGGCGGTGATCACCACGAAGTTGATGATACCCGCGGCAGTCTTGATGCCCAGACGCTCGAAGGTCATCACGAACGGGCTGCCCTGGGTGCCGATTTCATTCCACGGGTAGATCGACAGGATCACGAACAGCGCGCCCACGTAGAACAGCAGGATGCGCCAGAACACCGAGCCGATGGCGCTGGGAATGGTCTTCTGCGGGTTACGCGCTTCACCGGCGGTAAGGCCGATCATCTCGACGCCCAGGTAGGCGAACATCACCATTTGCAGGGACATCAACACGCCCTGCACACCATTGGGCATGAAGCCGCCATGGGTCCACAGGTTGGAAATGCCCAACGCCACGCCGTCATTGCCGAAACCGAAGGCGATGATACCGACGCCGCCGATCACCATTGCAATGATGGTGACGATCTTGATCAGCGCGAACCAGAACTCGAACTCACCGAACGCCTTGACCGCGATCAGGTTGATGGTGCCCATGCTGATCAGCGCCGCCAGTGCCCAGATCCAGCGTGGCGTATCGGGGAACCAGACCCCCATGTACACCGCCACCGCGGTAATTTCTGCGACGCAGGTCACCAGCCACAGGAACCAGTAGTTCCACCCGGTGAGAAAGCCTGCCAATGGACCGAGGTAATCCTGCGCATAGCGGCTGAACGAACCGGCCACCGGGTTGTGCACGGCCATCTCTCCGAGGGCGCGCATGATTACCAGGATCGCCAGGCCGCCAATGATGTAGGAGAGCATGATCGCCGGGCCGGCCATTTCGATGGCCTTGGCCGATCCCAGGAACAGCCCCACACCGATACACGCGCCGAGCGCCATCAGGCGGATATGCCGTTCGCCGAGTTCGCGTTTGAGCGGGCCGCCTTGAGCGGTCTCGCCAGGGGGCAGTGGTTTGCCGACAGGCATAGGAATACAACCTCATTTTGTTATTGGATTTAGCCACCGAGCCTGGGCGTATCCGCGGATGGGCTGATACACCGGCTGGACCGGACTCGCCTCATGGGCAGATCCGCCTGGTGCGACTCACGCGCACAGGTCAGCGGGCGTGCAGTATAAAAAGCTAACGTCAGGTCTTTTCACTCAATAAACAGGGAAATTTGGCGATAAGCCCCGAGAAAAACCGCTTGGACGGTGCAAGCACCAAGCGTCTAGATCGGCCTTCCCGGCGCGAAACGGCGCAGAGTATTGCATAACCGGTCAGGATCGGGACACCTGAGGGCAAGCACATGATGGCGCGGTTCTGCACCCCGAGGCCGTTCAAATGTGGGAGCCGGCGTGCCGTTCAGTCCACACTGAAAAACAAACGTCTGGCCAGCAGCCGGGAAATGCTCGCACGGTCGATGTCCAGGGTTTGCTGCACGCGCCCGGTCTGGCCGCTGCGCATTCGGGCGAACGCCTGGGCTTCAGCTTCGGCCTGGGCCTGGCGCCCCAGTCGCTGCTGCTCGGGGCTTTTGATGTGGGCGGCGGTGTAGTGATCGTCCGGGCCCAGGCGGGTTCCATAGTGAAAGTGCGCGTAACACAGCGGCTGCGCCGTTTGCGCATCCTGCACAACATAGACTTGCAGAAAATCCACGGTTTTACCCTTGAGGCGTACGCGGGCACCTTGTCGCTGGATGCGCACCTCATTGAGCGCGTGCAGGAAATCGACATCTTCGGCCCGCGTCAGCTTGAGTTTGCTGGCCCGGACACGCGCCTCGACACCCGCCGCCTCCAGGCGCGTCGCCGCGGCCCGCAAGTCGCTGGCCCGCACCCTGGCGTTGGCCTGCTGGGTGGCGGCCAGCCGTGACACGTCCAGGCTGCGTAATTTTCTGTCGATATCCGCCGCCACCATACGCCGACTGTTGGCTTGCGCCACCAACAGGGCTTGCAGGGATTCGGGCTCACACCTGTCCGACATGCCTTGCACCTTCGCAATCGCGTTGTCGACGCCTGCCAACAGCCGCAGGCCCTTGTTCACCAGCGCTCCCAGTTGCGGGTTGGCCGTACGGGGTTTGGCCGGCGGTTCCACCGCTTCCCATACGCCGTCGTCGGCCTCGGTGAAGGTGGCGATCACACTGCCCTTGTCGTCCACCAGCTCTGCGGTGCCGGTCGGGCCTTTGACCCGGGCCACATACACATCGCGGTTGCGCGTGCGGATGATCTTTTTTTGCCGCGAGCCTGCTGCCTCTGCCTTGACCGACACCACGCCGGGGGCGGTGTCCAGCAGGTCAGCCAGTTGCTCCTCAACCTGACGGTGCAGGCCAGACAGCAACGTCTGGAGTTTTTGCAGATTGGCCAAGTCAAAGGTGTCCGGCGCCATGGCGCGCCAGAACTGAATGTGGTCGTCGGTGAGCGCATAGATGCGCCCCAGGCTTTTGAGCACTTCTACACGTTCTTCCCGCGCGATGGAAAGATGCTCCAGGTCCGCCAGGGAGCGGCTGGCCCAGCGGGCACGATTGATCACCTGGTTCAAGCTGTCAAAAAACTCCGCCTCCAGCGGTGGGCCTTCGATATCAATGGTGATGCCCCACAGTGTGGTCACTTGCAACGCTTGCAAATCCAGGACCGAAGGCCTTGCAGCCAAGTCATTTTGCAGCTCGCGGGCCTTGTTGCGCCCAAGCCGCGGCACTGCCCTGAGTTGGTCAATATAGGTTTTTTCCAGCGTGCGCCAGCGAATCGCCGCCTCCTCGGCTGCCACTTGCTCACGCATGTTGCGGTCCAGGTCAGCATGGGCCTGGCGATTAAGATCGGAGCCGGCTTCGTCCTCACTCTCATCTTGCAGGACATCGAGCAGAGGGCGGATGCGCGCATTGATCTGCAGCATCTGCTCACGCGTGTCGGCATCCAGTAATTGCAGGCCCAGAATCAGTGATTCCAGCACTTCACAAAGTTCTTCTTCATACCGAGGCCGTGGCTTGATCGCACGCAAACGCATCAGCAATTGCAGCTCTTGTTGCGAGGACGTCACCTTATTCTGCATTTCCTTGCGGTAGCGTTCCTCAAGTTGCGCCAACTGTGCCTCGGTAACCTTGCCCTTTGATTCGCGCGCCAGCTTACGCGCCACGATCATGGCTGCACCGGCCCTGTCACGTGCGCGCCCAGCATCACGATATTGCTGTTCAAGGCTCGGTTCGGACACTTCAAGTGCCTGCAGTTCGGCTTCGAGCGCGGAATCTGCATTGCCCCCTGGCAAGTGCAATCGCGCATCAAAATCCCAATACCCGTCACCCAAGGATTTCAACCAGGGACCTTTCTCGCGGCCATCGGCGCTGACGACCCGCACCGCATTGGCCTCGTCCACCACCCGATACACGTGCCCGCGTACCAAGGCATGCCATTGCGGTGGTGAAAAGGAAGTGTCATAGACCAAACCCTGGCGCGGGCCGCTTTGCTCGGCGTTGCTCCATTCTCCGGAGAAAACCCTGAGGCTCAGGCGGCGTGCCCGAGCATTCTGCGCGGTGGTCAGGTCTTTACGCGCATTACTCCAACGGATCGGGGTGTGGAACATTGCAGGCACGGGGACACGAACGGGCACCGACGCGGCGGGCTCGGCGTGTGCCAACGGCGCAAAGACGGGGTGCTCCAGTTGCAGCGCCTGATGGGGGGCGTGGGGCGTGGCCTGGTGCGCAAGAATTGCCATCAGGTTGCTCAGTACATCCGTAACGGCTTTGTTCCTGGCCTGTTCATCGTCGCTGGCCAGGTCCTGAATATCCTGCTGCAGGCTGTCGACCAATTGCACCAACCATCCGCCCAATTGCAACGGCCCGCTGGTCAACGGCAGGACACTGGCAAACAACAGCCAACCTACCTCTTTCATATGGGCCCAGCGTTGTTCGGCGTTCGATACCGATTGCCGGTCAGCCAGGGCAACCAGAGCCTTTGCCGTGCCGTTGAACACCAGGGTGCAGGGGCCTTGCGTGCCCAACTGCTTGTGCAGTTGCGCCGCCGGCGGTTTGTCATACACGCCGAACTCATCGCCAGGCAAAAAGCGACGGATATGCGGTTCATTGAAACCGCCGTTGGCGTAGACCGCCTGGCGTGCCGGAGCGATCCAGGTCAACACGCTGTCCTGTAATGGGCCTGGCGCCTTGATGGCCTCGAACAACGCGTGGATCGACGCGTACTCCTGCAACATCGGTTCGAGCAATGGCCGGTACAGCAGATGCACGCCCGCCTGCCCGGCCCTTGGGCCAATGATGAAGTGCGCGGTCACCTCATCGGCGTCAGCAGCCGCCGAAGCCTTGAACGCCAGCGGCCACAGCGCCATTGCCTGGTCCTGTACCGTACGATCGGCCAGGCGCGATTGCAGCGCAGCCTGCACGCGCCTGAAGCCATCCAGCGTCAGGCCGTGCTCGTCCTTGATCTTCAGTTCCAACGCCAGCATCGGCAACTGCACGCGTAATTGGCGCTTGAACAACTGCAAGCGCCGAGCGTTTTCGGTTGGATCATCCAACAGCTTTCTTTTCAACAAAGCCGGGTAAGCCTGGCCGACGTCAGCCGTTTGCACACACCCGCTCAGCAGGTCGTAAGTCAACCAACCGGGCGCCGGGGCGTCGTTCAACGTGATGCTGGTGACGGTGTGAGGGAACCCGGCCAGGTTTTCCAGCGCCAGTTCGGTCAGGCTTACGGTGATCAGGTCGACTTCACCCGCTATGAAACCTCCCGGCACCGGCACTGCGGCGGCAATCACCCGTTTAAAGGTCAGCTGAACATCGGCAGGCAGCACTTTGCGCGCCGCTGGTTGAGCGTGCAGGCAAGTTTTGAGCGCGTCATCGGCAAACTGACGGATCGAGTCGATACCGTCGAGATACTGTTTTCCGCCATTTTGCTCGCGGGCCACCACCAGCGCCTGGAGCAGGCGCGCATAGGCGATGCTGTCTTGCTCCTCGGCGTGGGCCAGCCACAGCGGCATGGCGCTGCGCAGCGCTTGCTGACGCGCGCCCAGGCTGGCGACGAACCAGCGTCGCGGATCGGTGATGTAGTCGAGCAACGCCTGATGCTGCCTCGGTGCAAGTGCCAGGTTGCGGTCGATCCGGTCGATGTCGCGCAGTTGACGTGCCAGGTAGCTCGCGGCCAGGGCGTCGAACGGATCGCTGTCAACGTCCTCGGCAAACCATTGCTCTACGCACGCGCCCTCAGCAAAAGCCGGCAACCATGCAGCGATTTCGTCCTCGTCGCGCAGCGGGTGCAGGCCACTGGCCGGGCTGAACAGCAAGCGCTGTTGCCCGTGAATAAGGACCAGCACCGGCAGCATCTCGACGGGCGGCCCCGCCAGGTAAACCGCCTGCACCCGCAATGCATCGCCGTGGGCGCTCCACTCGTTATCCGGACGAATCGGATGCAGCAGGGTTTTGGGGAACAGTGTGGCGAATTGCTCCTCGCTGTATCCCGGCGGCTTGGGTGAGTCATATAGCAGTGTCAGCAGGTCATCCGACAGGTAGCCCCAGCGCGTCATGTTCACCGGCAGCTCTTCAGACCACCAGGCTTGCAGGCGTTTCACATAGGTCCTCCACAGCAGTGCGCCGCAACGGTTGATCAGCCGTTCCAGTTCAACCAGGCTCGGGCCACCTTCCACAAACACCTCGCGCACCCGTTGGGCGACCACGTGATAGTCCGCCACCAGCAACACCGGGCCGGCGAGGGCCAGGCGTTGCAGCAGCCACTCGGACAAGACCTGGTAAACGAGGCTACCGTCAGTGTCGGCGGGCGCAGCGATATAAATCAGACCGGCCTGCCATTTGTGTTCAGCAAAATGCTGGTCAAGGTAGGCCTGGGCGCTTTCTTGCGCTACCGCCAGCAATGACGGCGGCTCGCGAAACAACGTTTCGATTTGCTCGCTCGTGATGAGGTGCTGTGAGTCGGCTGGAGGGGTGGAAGCGGTCATGTTGATACTCTGAGGGCAGTTAAAATCAAACGCTAACCGCCGCCGAGCGACCCGCTGGCCTAGACAATTAACGCCTGCCATGACGCGCTGTGTGCTGCCCCGTCGACAAACTTCATGGGCAAGGCAATTCGCGTCTACGCTTCAGACAAGTCCGATCAATCTGTAGGAATGGATCAGTCGACTATGGGCGCACTGTGGCAAACCGACTCGCACAAGGCTGAAGCCGACAGCCCGTCACCCGCCCCATTGCCGAAAAAATTCAGACCGCCCCGGCCATGGCGCCGGCTGTTCTGGCTGATCCTGCTGCTGGTGCTGCTCGCCCTGGGTTTTGCCGTGTTGCGCGAGATGCACAGCGCTCGCTGGCAGGCTCGCACCCTCAGCCAATGGGCCGCGCAGTTGACCTACCGCGTCGAACCCGGAGCCAGCGATGCGATTCTGTACCCCGGCGCCGGGCCCTTCGATCAGCGCCTGGGCTACAGCGCCCTGGGCGACTTCCTGCCGCGCCTGCTCAAGCGTAATTACGTGATCGAGTCCCAGGCACGCTTCTCCGCGGCGCTGATGAACTACAGCCGTCACGGCCTGTTTATTCCTTACGCAGAAAAAATCCAGGCCGGGCTGAGCATCACCGATTGCCGCGCCGCGCCGCTGTATCAATTCAATTACCCGACGCAGTTGTATGCGCAGTTCAGCGACGTGCCACCGTTGATGGTGCGCAGCCTGCTGTTTATCGAAAACCGCGAGTTGCTCGACCCGCAGCCGGCCCAGGCCAACCCGGCGGTGGACTGGCCGCGCTTTGCCAAGGCCGCGTGGTCACAGGTTGCGCGCCAGTTGCACCTGCCGGGGCAAACGGCGGGCGGCAGCACCCTGGCCACGCAGTTGGAAAAGTACCGCCATTCGCCGGACGGCCTGACCCTGTCGGGCAGCGAAAAACTGCGCCAGATGCTCTCGGCCAGTGTGCGCGCCTATCAGCACGGCCCCGACACCCTCCTCGCTCGGCAGAACGTGGTGCGCGACTACCTCAACAGCGTGCCGCTTTCGGCAGTGCCCGGCCACGGCGAAGTGCACGGCATGGCCGAAGGCCTGCGGGTGTGGTATGGCGCCGACTTCAACCAGGTCAACCGGGCCCTGGCCGACACCACGAACACCGCGCCCAGCCTGGCGGCCCGTGGCCTGGCGTTGCGCCAAGTGCTGTCGCTGATGATCGCCCAGCGCCGCCCGTCCCACTACCTGACCAAGGGCCGCGATGAGCTGGCGCAGTTGACCGACAGTCACTTGCGACTGCTGGCGCAACAGGGCGTGATCGAGCCGGGATTATTGAAGGCAGCGCTGGCCAGCCAGGTCACCTACCGCGACTGGCAGCAACAACCGACCACCCAGAAGATCGAGGCCAACAAAGGCATCAGCGTGGCCCGCAGCCGCCTGGCCGCGCTGCTCGATCGCCCGCTGTACGACCTCGACCGCCTGGACCTGTCCGCCACCAGCACCTTGCAAGGCCGACTGCAGGAGCAGATCACCGCGTACCTCAAGCAACTGGCCGACCCGGTCTATGCCAAAGAGATCGGGCTGCTGGGCGAGCGCTTGCTCACCCCCGCCAGCACGCCGCAGGTGCGCTACAGCTTTACCTTGTTCGAGCGCACCGCCGACAGCGCGCGCGTGCGGGTGCAGACCGACAACACCGACCAGCCGTTCGACATCAACGAGGGCAGCAAGCTTGAATTGGGTTCTACCGCCAAGTTGCGCGTGCTGACCACCTACCTGCAAATCATCGCCGAGCTACATGAGCGCTACGGCGCATTGACGCCAGCAGCGTTGAAAAAAGTCGAGGTCGCCGAGCAGGACCGCCTCAGCCGTTGGGCCGTGGACTACCTGCTGCAAAATCCCGGTAAATCCTTGGCAGACATGCTCGAAGCGGCCTTGGACCGCACCTATTCGGCCAGCCCCGGCGAAAGCTTTTTCACCGGTGGCGGCCTGCACCGCTTCCATAACTTTCGCAACCAGGACAACGGCCGCAACCCGAGCCTGCGCGATGCCCTGCGCGAGTCGATCAACCTGCCGTTCATCCGCCTGATGCGCGACTTGGTGCGCTACGTCACCTATACCAGCGCCAACAACAGCGCGCAGTTGCTCAAGGACGACAGCGAGCCACGCCGCCAGGAATACCTGGCGCAATTCGCCGACCGCGAAGGCACCGCTTTTTTGCTCAAGTTCTGGAAGAAGTACCAGAAAAAAGACACCCAGGCGCGCCTGGAAACCTTCCTCGACAGTCTGCATCCCACGCCGATCCGCCTGGCGGCCGTGCACCGATACCTGCTGCCCGACGCCAGCCGCGAGAGTTTCAACAGCTTCCTGCGTGCGCGCCTGGCGGGAACCAAAGGCCACCAGACGCTGAACGACAAACGCCTCGACACGCTGTACGACAGCTACGGCCCAGGCGCCTATGACTTGCCTGACCAAGGCTATATCGCCAAGGTGCACCCGCTGGACCTGTGGCTGATGGGCTACCTGCTCAACCATCCGGACGCGACGTTCAGCGAGATCGTCAAAGCCAGTCAGTTCGAACGCCAGGAGGTTTACAGCTGGTTATTCAAAAGCCGCCATCAGAGCGCCCGCGACGGGCGTATCCGCACCATGCTGGAGATCGAAGCGTTTCTGGAGATTCATCAGCGCTGGAAAGCCGTGGGTTATCCGTTTGACCATCTGGTGCCATCGTTGGCGACCGCCATCGGCAGCTCCGGCGACCGCCCGGCAGCGTTGGCCGAGTTGATGGGCATCATCCTCAATGACGGCGTACGCATTCCGGTGCTGCGCATTGACAGCCTGCACTTTGCTGCCGGCACGCCCTATGACACCCGCCTGATCAATGCCCCCGACCGCGCCCGCCGAGTGATGCCTTCCGAGGTGGCGACGGCCCTGCGCGGCGCGCTCTCCCAGGTGGTCGATGCCGGCACCGCCAAACGCGTCGCCGGCAGTTTCAAACACGCCGACGGCACACCGTTGGCCATGGGCGGCAAGACCGGCACCGGCGATAACCGTATCGAAGCCATCGGTGCCGGCGGGCGCATTCTCAGCTCCAAAGCAATCAACCGCACCGCCACCTTTGTGTTTTATATCGGCGAGCGCCACTTCGGCACGCTCACCGCCTTCGTGCCCGGCAGTTCGGCGCAGGGTTTCACCTTCACCTCGGCGCTGCCTGTGCAGGTGCTCAAAGGCATGGCGCCCCTATTGATGCCATACCTGCAAGGCGACGAGCAGAACGCCTGCGTGAGCAGCACCGGTAAATGAACATACAGCGCAAAGTGCGATGCAGTGGTTATGTATTGGCCTTTCATGGGCATAGGTATCTACACAACTTTTGTAGCCACTGCCGACGCTAACCACGATGCGAAGCGAGCCGCTCTTGCTCTTGCTCTTGCTCTTGCTCTTGCTCTTGCTCTTGCTCTGCTTTTGATCTTGATCTTAGGCGCCCCGTCAAACCACGCTGGCCGGAATTCGACAGGGATTTGGGGGGTAAACCGGCAGGGATGCCGGTTTAGCCGCCCCGCGCCATGGATGGCGCGTGGCGGCGGCCCCCCAAATCCCTGGCGGATTACGGGCACACCGAGCCTAAGCGAGGTGCCGAGTGGTGGGGCAAGAGCCCTTTTGGTTACTTTTGGGGCTCTTTTCCAAAAGTGACCCGCTGTAAAAGCGGAACCCTAAGTGGCCGTTACCGCAGGAATGGATATGTACTCGATCTGATCCAACCTCCTGACCGGCTGCCAGGCCGCCATCGGGGGCAAGCCCCCTCCCACAGGCCCGGCGTCGCACCAAAAAGTTGTGTAGATACCCATGCTTTCATGGACGTGATTAGGATAGGTCATCAGACTTACAGACTACCCAACCCTGTTATTCGAGCCCCCCTACCCGCACGCAGCTGGACCAGCACCGGCTCACATCGGACGACGAGGCCGGTATTCATCTGGCCTATCGCAGTACGCTGGTAGCCCGGTTGAGAAGGTTGGAAGCGTTACCTTGAGCAGCAGAACCCCACCGCCAAATGAAACAACGGCAACACCTTCGACCTGAAGTACCAGCAGCTCGATGAAATGGGCCCGAGCGGTCAAGGCGCCAGAAAATCAAACATCAGGTGCACCGTGCCGTAGTAGGACCCGCCCTGGTATCCACCCTGCGGCTCGATCGGAGCAATCTCCAGCTCGACGCGCCGGCCCATGCCCGCCTCGTCAGCGCTGAGTATCTGGGTCGAGTCCAGGGTCAGGGGCACCCGGTTGAACAGCACGCGCAAATCAATACGGTCGCGGCCGCTCAACAGATAGGGCACGTCCCCCAGCCGCGCGGCTACGCCGCCATTGAGGTTTTTCACGTCGAAGTTCTTGCGCAGGCGCCCGAGCCTGGAGGTCGCCAGGTCCCATGCCAGCAGTTGGTCCTGCGCCATCCAGTCGGGTTCGGAGGGCAGCACATAGGCTTCGTGGATCGGAATAGTGACCGACACATCAAAACTCTGGCGTTCCTGAAACGCCTGTACCGGCGCGCCGATGAATAACGTTGCGACCAGCCCCGCCCATACCGTCAGTTGCTTGAACATTGTCATCACCCGTTGCTGTTGACCGTCATCGGTGTTTTGTCGCGGCCTTCGATCATCTGGAAGCGGTATTCACGCCCGGGCTTCTTCTCGAGCTGCCATTGGCGTCCCGGCAGGATGTGGTGCTTGGTGGTGGCTTCGCAGTCGGTTTTTTTCGCCGCTGAACAGTCCCGGAACTCATCGAGCACCACCACGCTGTTGCCGGCGTTGCGCAGTGTGTACTGGTCGGCGGTCTCGACGACCTTCGTATCGAAGCGGGTGTCCTTGGGCCGCACGAAAAACACCGTGCCGTAACCGGCCATGACGTTGACGCCGGCGGCGAGATCTTTTTTGTACTCGTCGCGCTCGGCGTCGGTCACGGCGAAGTCGTCTTCCTTCTCCGGCACCACCGGGATGAAACGCACCCGGAAGTAACGCTCCTTGTCGCGCTCGCCCATGTACAGCAAGCGCGTCCCCTGGCGCCCGCCCGCCGGAACGATCAACCGCGCCGGGCTGGCCATCAGGCCGTCGCGGCTGGTGGCGGCGCCCTTGTCATCCGTCAGGGAGGCCACCGGGATTTCCCTGGACGTGCCGTCGGCGTTATAGACAATTTCCAGCACATTGACCTTGATAAAGGCGGTGCTGGTGCCGCCGTTGAACACCCGCTTGAGGTAAGAACTGCGGTCGCCCTCCAGGTAGTCATACACCACGCCGACATTGATCGCCGGCCCGGCCTGCGCCGCCAATGACATCAGCAACAGCCCAGCCCCTAACACTGCATGTTTCATGTTTGATTACGCCTTATTGATTGAACGCGGCCCACCACAGGGAGCCGATATGCGAGCCGGGCTCGCCTAGACTTCCGAATCCCAGATCACCGTGGCCACGCCGGAATAGGTGCTGCCGGGTTTCTTGAGCATGTCGGCCACGTCATCCTTGCCCACCTCGAAATGCAACTTGCCCTCGCGGTTGTTCACGTACTGCAACGGCTGGAACAGTTCGGTGCCGACGCCGTCGAGGCGCAGGGGCAGTTTGTTCACGCCCTGGTCGTGCTGATCACGCAAGCCATAGGGCAGGCTCACGGCGACTTGAAGCGGCACTTCGTCACCGTCGTTGTTACGCAGGCCACAGGTGTTGCCGATCACCAGCCCGCACTCCAGGGTCATCTTGAAACGTGAGCTGGCGGAGATTGCGAAGGTCTGGTCACGCCATAGCCGCGAGGGGCGCCGCCCCTGGTTGAGCCAGGCCTGCCAACCGCCCTCGGGTAACAGCTCGATGCGATTGCCGCCCGCCGGCAGGTCAATCTTGAGCACGTGCTCCACCGACAAGATGAAGTTGAAGGTCAGGGTGTTTTCGTCGGGGATCATGGTGGTGCCGAAATCCATATCGCCGCCCGGGCCCATGGTGTAAGTGATGGAACCCTCATAAGTACCAGCGTCCATACCCAGAGGGTTTGGTGTCTTGAGTTCGTAGCCGTACTCAAGCGTGCTGTAGCTCATCCTCCCGATTTCCATACCATTTGTAACGCTGCAGGCTCCGGCGTTCTCTGGAACGATCCAGAAAAAAAGCGCATACGCTTGTCCCGCCGCCATGTAATTGATCGGCAAGCACGGTGCCGGCGCCCCTCGCCAATAAGCGTTCCAGCCCACGCCTGGCGTGGCCCAGCCGGACACACCCGGTGGATAAGAGACATTCCACCGTCCCCCAATACCGGCAATGCGCATCTGTACCGTCTCCGCACGACCGGTGACGGTGTGAGTCACTTGCAGATCGCGAAATGCCGAGGGCACCTTGAAATAGGCGCTCTGGCGCGGATCCTCCGGAAACGCCGGTATCGGCCCATTGGAATAGGCCCGGAACGAACTGTTACGAATACTGAAGGTATTGACCGCCTCGCACCTGGCTGGAACGTGCCAGGGACACAAGCCACTTTGCGGCGTGGTATTGACGAATTTATTGCTCGTTGGGTTGGCCGGATCGGGGCGAAACACCGCCGTGATCTGCTCGACGATAGCCAGTGCCGGCAAGCTGTAGGTAGCGCCCAAAACCAGCGCGAATGCACAGAGCCCCAAGCGTTTTTTCATTGCGGTAATCAAGGTCATGAACTCCCGTTTCAACCGCCGTCAACCGGCGGTTTCGCCCTTGTGGTTAGCTTCGGCCAGCGTGTCCGGCGTGCAGCGCAGATCACCAATCATCAGCACGTCGTTTTCATCCGGCGCAGTGCTCGGGTCCAGGCGGAACTGGCAGAGCAACTGGTTCTGGTAGCGCACCTGCAGGGTCGGCGCGCTGGCGCTCATCTCCATGGAGAAGAACCCGTCCACTTCGCTGACCCCACGGCTGGCGTGATTGATTACGTGATGGCCTTTAAGCGGCGCGCCGCGTTCATCCAGCAGGCGGCCGAGTACGGTGACGGTTTTCATCACGGTGATCTTGCGGTAGTCCACGCCGCCCTTGTTCAGGTGGTAACTGGAGCGTGCGGGCTGGATGTTCGCCGCCGGCGGGTGGTTGCCTTCGAAGTCGAAGCTCACGCTGCTGCTCTTGTAGGCCGAGACCGGAACGTAGTTGCGCCCCGGACGCAGTACCGCGCTGCCGCCGCCCAGGTCGTCGGCGCGCAGGGCGATCTCGTCAAGGTCGGTTTCCACATCGATGATCATCCCCGCGCCGTTGCCCTGGTACTGGCTGCTGAGCAGCATTTTCCCGGCGCCCGCGACGAAGGTGCTGTTGAGGTTCAAGCCACCACTGAAATCGCCATTGAAGGAGCTGCGCTGCACAAAGCCGTCGCCGCTGACCACGTCGGTGCTGAAGTTGGCCATGCCTGACAGGCCGACGCCGTAGGTATCAGTGATCGCCGTGGCCGAGACACTTTGCAGCACATGGTCGGTGAGGTTCTGGCGATACGTGATCGACGCGTTGTTATCGCGGCCGCCATCACGGGCGGTGCGGGTGCCGATGCTGCCGGAAATCTGCCGGCCATCGCTGCCCAGGTTCACGCTCAGGCTCACATCCACGCCACGGTTGCGCTGGTCATTGGTGCCGGCGCTGCCGGGGCGGTCGAACACCGAGAAACGCCAGTTGGCATCACTGCCGAAAAAGCTGTCGTGACGGCTCCAGCCCAGGTCCAGCCCCGCACCTTCGACGTTGCCTTGGCTGTGGGACACTCGCATGTTCAAAGTGTTTTTCGCATCAAGGCGATGGTTGACCGACAACGCCGAATTGCTGGCCTGGCCGACAAAGGTGTTGCGCCGCAGGCGCGTGCCGTCGGGCAGGGTTTCGTAGGTGTCGCGGGTGTCGAGCCAGCTGCGGTTGTGACTGAACACCAGGTTGGTCGCGCCGAAGCTGTAGAGCCCTTGCAGGTCAAGGCCCGTGCCATGTTCACGGGTTTGATAAACATTGGCATAGAGGCTGGTGTTGTCGGCAACGGTCCAGTCCACCGAGCTGCCATATTGCAGTTGCTCGCGCACCTGGCGGGCCGACAGGCCAAGAATCACCCGTGGGTGGAGCAGGTAATTGAGCGACGCGCCGGCCGTCACCGCACCCGAGGCTTGCTCGTCCCAGTTGCTGAACAGCTTGGTTTCGCGCCCGGCGAACAGGTTGTAGCGCCAGCGGTCTTCGGCGTTGCGCCAGTTACCGGGCTTGTACACCAGCTCCTGCGTAGTGCTGGTGGTGAGGCCGTCTTCCACCAGGCGTACTTCCACTTCATAGATACCGCCGGGCAGTGGCCGGGTGTCCAGGGTTTGCAGGCCGGCGGCCACGGCCTGGGTGTTGATCAGCAAGCCGTTGCGATAGATCTCTACCGCTGCCTGACGGTTGGCGGTGACGTAGATCGGGTACACGCTGGGCTTGGGGTTGTTGATCGCCAGGCTGTCGGAGCTGCCGTACATGACGCCCAAGGCAGTGTCGGGGCTGGCGCCGAAGCTGCGAAGTTGACGGGTCAGGCCATCGGAATTGGGGGTGAAGTGGCCAAGGCGAAAAAACTGCCCCTCTAGTTCACGCTGGGTATACAGCTCATGAATCGCGTGGCGCATGGGTTGGTCATTACCGCTCTGGCGCGCCAGTTGCAGGTTGAACACCTGGCTCCAGTTGCCCACGCTGGAACTGGCTTGCAAACCATAACGGCCGCCGAGGCTGTCTTGCTGACCGCCATTGAGGTTGAGCTGGTTGTTGATGATCAACCCCAGGCTGCCGCCGTCGGGCTGGTCGTAAAAGCGCGGGGCTTCGCTACTCAGTTCAACGTCCTGCGTAAGGATCGACAACTGCGAGCTTTCCAGATTGTAGTAAGCAGAGATCATCTTTTGCGGGCAAGACTGGGTACAGGCGCCCAACGCCACGCCTTTTTCCAGCAGGCCTTGCCAGGTGTCGCGGGTGGCAGCCGGCACCTTGCTGTCGCCGGTGTCGGTGAATTCGAGCAGGGTGACGCGGTCGTCCCGGGACAGCACGATCAGCGCTTCGCCAAGCAGTTGGTGGTCCAGGTCTACGCGCACCGCGAGGGGTACATCGAAAAAGTGATCGGCAAAGCCTGCGGGCAAGCCTTGGGCCTGAGTGATCAGGCTGCCGGGCGTGGCTGCACCGGAAGCAGCAGGTGCCGCCAGCGCACTCGTACATATCAGCAGCGCAAGCGCAGCCGCGATAGGCGTCATCGGGAACATGAACGGATACTCTGAATGCCAGGAGACCAGAATCAAAAACCAGGCCGGCGAACGGAGGAGGCATTCGCCGACCTGAAAAGTCATGCCCGCGCCAAGCGGGCATTAAGTGGCATCAAGGCGCTACTGGCAGTACCGCGTCGAAGACCACTGGCATCACGGAGGTGTACGAACCGCGCTGAGTCGCCGAAGGCTTGGCTGCGACGATGCGCATCTCCGCACCTACGCCTGGGGTGGAGTCGGCTTCGTTGACCACTTCCTGTGGGGTGCCGGTCAGGGTCACACCATTGAGGGTGGTGGTGAGCGGGATGTTCTGGCTTGGGTCACCGTTGAACAGCACGGCCGGGCCGCCTTCGATGTAGGCGTGAACCGAACCATTGGTGTTCTTGATGTCGTAGATGGCGCTCAACGGCGCCAGCTCACCGCTGACCAGGTTATAGGTCATGGTTTCATCGCGACCCCAGTTCGGGTCACGCGGCTGGGCGTGGAACACGGTAGTCGGGATGGTGGCCTTCATGTTGACGGTGTGGCTGGCTTCACCGGCAGCAAAAGCTGTTACCGAGGAGGACAGCGCCATAACAGCCAGGGGAACAGCAATCGCGAACTTCTTGAACATGGTCAATACCTGTAGTTATCAACATTGAGTGATTCGTCGCCAAGTAACCGCCTTAACAACGAACGCGCCGCCGTTAGTTGCAACGCCAAACAATGATCAACTCAAAACAACAGTAGGTATGCAGGCAACCTCTCACGCCTGCGTAGCCCTATTAATCAGGGATTGAGAGAAAAACATGGCACTTTGCCAAAACTTTCAAAGTAGCTGTAAGAACAAGACTACAACACAAAAAACAGGGCCAACCAAAAGAACTTTCGCTCAGAAAAATACCACAAACAAGCTGCCGGACATAAACTTAACTGAGTTTAAACTCTAATTAAAGTTATGACTCTAAAATTAATCGTATTCCACGTATTCCAAGGTCCTCTGCCGGAAAAGGCGCCGATGACCGTTGGTCGCCAAGCCCTATCGTCACATTAAGATACATCTTAAGTTATATCTAAACCTGTCTGGAGAGACTGCATGAGAAACGAACCTCGCGGTGAATTCGAAAAACGTGGCGGTCGCGGTCCTCGCGTCTTCGCACCGGGTGATCTGAAATTACTGCTGCTGGCGCTGATCGCCGAACAACCATGCCACGGCTACGACCTGATCCGCCGCATCGAAAGCCTGTTCGACGGCGCCTACAGTCCCAGCCCCGGCGTGATCTACCCGACCTTGACCTTCCTCGAAGAGAGCGAGCTGATCAGCGGCAATGCCGAAGGCGGGAAAAAGCACTACACAATCACCGACGCCGGTCGTCTCTTTCTAAGTGAGCAGGCCGTTGCTCTGGACGGCGTGCGCATGCGCATCGACGTCAGCAAACGCTCACTGCGCGGCCACGACCGCCCACCTGAAATCCACGAAGCGGTGCATAACCTGCGCCACGCCTTGCATTCGCACAACGGGCACTGGAGCCCGCAGGAAATCGTTCGTGTTGCGGCGCTACTCAATCGCACCGCCCAAGCCATTGCCGACGGGACAGACCAATGAACACACAAGCTATTCACCGCGTAACCCATGAAATAAAACGCCGCCGCCTGGAAGTGCTGCGGGTGGTGGACATCACCCCGCGCATGCGCCGCATCACACTGGGCGGGCCTGAGCTGGCGGGCTTTGTCAGCCTGGGCAGCGACGATCACATCAAGCTGCTGTTCCCGCAGAACGCCGCCGAGCAAGCGGCGCTGGAAAGCCCGACGTTCGCCATCAAGGGCGACGGCCCGCAACCGGCCATGCGCGACTACACGCCACGACGCTACGACCTGAAAATCGGCGAGCTGGATATCGACTTCGTGCTACATGGCGATGGCCCTGCGTCTACCTGGGCCGAGCAGGCGCAGGTCGGTCAGCACCTGTATATCGGCGGGCCACGAGGCTCGATGATCGTGCCGGACATTTTCGACAGCTACCTGCTGATCGGCGACGAAACCGCCCTGCCCGCCATCGGTCGACGCCTGGAAGAACTGCCGGCCGGGCGCAAGGTGCTGGCGGTGATTGAAATCGCGGATGCGACGGAGCAACAAGCGCTGCAAAGCGCGGCGGACGTCGAGATTATTTGGGTGATGCGCGGCCAGGATGACCTGCTCGACGTGGTGCGCAACCTGACGCTGCCCAGCGGCACGCTGTACAGCTTTGTCGCCACCGAAACCAAGTTGTCACGCCAGGTACGGCGGGTGCTGCTGGATGCGCACAAGGTCAACGAGGAATACCTCAAGGCCGTGGGTTACTGGCGTGCTGAGGGCAGCGGAGAAGAATGAATAAGGTGGGAGCTGGCTTGCCTGCTCCCACCTTAATGGTGCTCACTTTAAATCGAGGGTGATTTGAGGCGCTTGTCCAGGCCAACGATCACCAGCCCAATGACGATAAACCCTGCCAAAATCCCTCCGGCATTCACAAACACTTGTGGATAACCGAGGCTGTCCACATCCATGAACGGGTACTGATACTGCCCGAGCATATGCCCCCGCAGCAGCACATAACCGAAGTACACCAATGGGTAGATCACCCAGCCGGCAATGTGTTTGAGCCGCAACGTACCCTTGGGCACGCACCGCCACCAATACACCACAAACAACAACGGCATGACGTCGTGCAGCAATTCATCGGCGATAAATTGAAAGCCTTGCGGGCTCCACAGATGCCGCAGCAGCAGGTTGTAGGCCAGGCTCACCACCACGATGCTCGCGGCAATCGCGCTACTGATGCGAGGCGCGAGGAAGAACCGCTTGGCGGCTGAGTCGCGCTTGACCAGTGAGTAGCTGAGCACCACGACCACCAGGGTATTGGTCAGAACGGTGAAGAAGCTGAAGAAACTGATCAGGCCGCCCAGCAAGCTCGCGCCACTGGCCCAGCGCGAATAGAGAATCAGGTATTGCTGGATAGCCAACCCCACCCAACCGGCCAAGGCTGCCGTCGCGACAAAGCGCTTCATGCTTTCAATCCAGGGGGCGCTTGGTACGCATCAGCTTGACGTACAAACCTTCGACCTTTTCCCGCGCCCACGGGGTTTTGCGCAGGAAAGTCAGGCTCGACTTGATGCTCGGGTCACTCTTGAAGCAGCGGATATCAATGCGCTCGGCCAAGCCGCTCCACTCGTAATGCTCCACCAAGGTGGTGAGCACGTGTTGCAGGGTCACACCGTGGAGCGGGTCGTTGCTTGTCGCGGTCATGCCGGGCCTTTTGCAAAAAGAGGAACACAGCCGCGCACCTTAGCCGACGGGGCGAGCAGGTGGAAGCATCGCATTGAATATAGCCCGCCAGGAAAAGTTCCCCTTTTTCACAGAAAAGAGATGTTATATTGTAACTTAAATTATCAGTCATTTTGCCCAGGAATATCCGATGTCGCTGCCTTCTCTCTGGCGCTTGTCGCCCCTAGCCGCCGCCCTGTTGATTGGCTCCCAGGCACATGCCCTGGAACTGCCACCCCAAGTAGTCACCGGCAACCCGCTGGGCAGCACACAACTCGCCTCGCCCACTACCGTGCTGGAAGGCGATTACCTGACCCTGCAACAAAAAGGCAGCCTCGGTGAAACCCTGAACAAGCAGCCGGGCGTGTCGTCTTCGTACTTTGGCCCGGGGGCCAGCCGCCCAATCATTCGCGGCCAGGATGGCGACCGCATTCGCATCCTGCGTAACGGCGTGGGGGCGCTGGATGCCTCGTCGCTGTCCTACGACCACGCGGTGCCACTGGACCCGATCAACGTTGACCGCATCGAAATCGTGCGGGGCCCGGCAGCCCTGCTGTACGGCGGCAGCGCCATCGGTGGGGTGGTCAACACCTTCGACAATCGCATCCCCACCGAAGCCATCGAAGGCATCCATGGCGCTGGCGAGTTGCGCTACGGCGGCGCCGACACCACCCGCAGCAGCGCCGGCAAGCTGGAAGCCGGCAACGGCACCTTCGCCTTGCACCTGGATGCCAATGCGCGCGAGTTCAACGACCTTAAAATCCCAGGCTATGCCCGCAGCCGCCACGCGCCGGAAAGCGAAAACGGACCCGGCAAAAACGGGCGCCTGGGTAACAGCAATGGGCGCCAGGACGGCGGCGCGGTGGGCGGTTCCTACACCTGGGACGATGGTTATGCCGGGCTGTCCTACAGTAATTACGACAGTAACTACGGCTCACCCGCCGAGCAGGATGTGCGCATCCGCATGAAACAGGACCACTACGCCTTTGCCTCCGAGATCCGCAACCTGCAAGGGCCGTTTACCTCGGTGAAAATCGACGCCGGGTACACCGACTACGAACACCGCGAAATCGAAGGCGGTGAAACCGGCACCACCTTCAAGAACAAAGGCTATGAAGCGCGGGTGGAAGCTCGTCACCAGCCGATTGGCCCATTCGATGGCGTGGTCGGCGCCCAAGTGACCCGCAACGAGTTCTCGGCCCTGGGCGAAGAAGCCTTCGTGCCGCAGACCGACACCAACGCCGGCGCGCTGTTTATCCTCGAAGAAATGCAAGCCACCGAACGCCTGAAACTCAGCCTCGGCGCACGCCTGGAACACACCAGCGTCGACCCGAACGCCAAAGGCAACGAGCGTTTTGCCAATGCCGACAAGAGCAGTGACTTCACCGCCGGTAGCCTGTCGTCAGGTGCGGTGTACACCCTCACGCCGATCTGGTCCCTGGCCGCCACCCTCGGCTACACCGAACGCGCGCCGACCTTTTACGAGCTGTATGCCAACGGCGCCCACGTCGCCACCGGCACCTATGAGTTGGGCGATGCCAACCTGAAGAAGGAAAAGGCCGTGTCCAGCGACCTGGCCCTGCGCTTTGACAACGGCACCCACAAGGGCAGCTTCGGCGTGTTCTATAGCCACTTCTCCAATTACATCGGCTTGTTGGGCACGGGTCGTACCCTGAACGATGAAGGCGAAGAGGACGCGGGAGGTATTCCCGAGTACGAATATTCTGGTGTGCGCGCACGTTTCGCCGGCTTTGAAGCCCAGGATCACTGGAAGCTCGGCGAAGGCGCCTACGGTAAGTTTGCGCTGGAACTGTCGGGCGACTACACCCGCGCCACCAACCTGGACACCGGCGAAGCCTTGCCGCGCATTGCGCCATTGCGTTTGAACAGCGGCTTGCTGTGGGAACTGGATCGCTGGCAAGCGCGTATCGACGTGGAACATGCCGCAGGCCAAGGGCGTGTGCCGGATAACGAAAGCGGCACCGATGGCTACACCACCCTCGGCGCCAGCGCGGGGTATCGCTTCAATGTGGGCGGCAGCCAGTGGCTGGCGTTCGTCAATGGCGAGAACCTGACCAACCAGACCGTGCGCTATGCCAGCTCGATCCTGCGCGACATCGCACCGGCGCCGGGGCGCAGTGTGCAGTTCGGCATCCGCACCACTTTCTAACCGTCACCTCACCCCCCCTGTAGGAGCGAGCTTGCTCGCGAAAAACGCCAACGATAACGCGCGCTTCCTGAATAAACGCGGCGCCTGTGAGTTTTTCGCGAGCAAGCTCGCTCCTACAGAGATAGAGCCTGCCATCAGGCTATTTTTGCAGCGACTATCTGTCACTGTTACCAAAACTGAAATGATGCATCTTGCGATTCACCCTTTCTCAAAACGCCCCGCCGCATTATCCTTCGCAATAATCTGAAACGCTTCACCTCCCGGTCGACTCCCTTTGCCGAATTTCTTCCTGCACAAAGACAGCGCTGTCTTGAATCGACCTGCGCCAGGGGATTGATTGCCCGCCTGTGGATAACCCGGTTATCCACAGAAAAAACCAAAAATAACGATGAACCAAGCCCGAGCCGAATCGTCATCTACAGTGAGTGAAGCACGGGGTTACATAATTCCAACGTAACGGAGAAACACACTATGAGCACTGATGGTGCCTCAAGCCCAAGCCGCCTGTTGCCCAGGCTGCTGGGGGTCTTGCTGCTGATCATGGGGCTGGCCTTGCTGGCCGGTGGCGTCAAGCTGAGTATGCTCGGCGGGTCGCTGTACTACCTGCTGGCCGGTATCGGCATTGCCGTGACCGGCGTATTGCTGCTGGCCACTCGCCGCGCCGCGCTGGGCCTGTATGCACTGGTGTTGTTTGCCAGCACCGTGTGGGCCCTGTGGGAAGTGGGCCTGGACTGGTGGCAACTGGTGCCGCGTCTGGCCCTGCTGTTCGCCCTCGGCATCGTCATGCTGCTGCCGTGGTTTCGTCGGCCATTGCTGCGTGGCCAAGCCGCACCGCTGGGCACTGGCGCGCTGAGCGTTGCCGTGGTGCTGGCGGGCGCGACCGCCCTGGCCAGCCAATTCACCAACCCAGGTGAAATGGTCAAGACCGGCCAACTGGACCGCGACGCGGTGCCGGGTATGGCCAGCGCTGCGCCAACCCAGGCCGATGGCGACTGGAACTCCTATGGCCGCTCGGCCTTCGGTGACCGTTACTCGCCACTGGCACAGATCACCCCGGAGAATGCCCATAAGCTGGTGCCGGCGTGGACTTATCGCACTGGCGACATCCCTGGCCCAGGCGATCCCGGTGAAACCACCGCCGAAAATACCCCGCTGAAAGTCAATGGCATGCTCTACGTGTGCACACCGCACAGCCAAGTGATTGCCCTGGACCCGGATACCGGCAAGGAAATCTGGCGTTTCGACCCGAAAATCACCACCCAGGGTGCTGAGAGCTTCAAAGGTTGGGCGCACATGACCTGCCGTGGCGTGTCGTACCACGATGACGCCGCCTACGCTTCCGAGCAGAGCCCGACTGGCACTGCCAGCCCGGCCGCCGCTCCGAATGCCTGCCCGAAACGCATCTTCGTGCCGACCGCCGACACCCGTCTGATCGCCCTGAACGCCGACACCGGCAAGATGTGCGAAGACTTCGGTGACAAAGGCCAGGTCGACCTGCGTGCCAACATCGGTAGCTTCGCCCCAGGCGGTTACTACTCCACGTCGCCACCGGCCGTGACCAAGAACCTGGTCGTGATCGGCGGTCACGTGACCGACAACGTTTCCATCGACGAGCCAAGCGGCGTGATCCGCGCGTTCGACGTGCACACCGGCAAGCTGGTGTGGAACTGGGACAGCGGCAACCCGGACGACACCACCCCGTTGGCCGAGGGCAAGACCTACACCCGCAACTCGCCGAACATGTGGTCCATGTTCGCCGTGGATGAAAAACTCGGCATGCTCTACCTGCCGATGGGCAACCAGATGCCCGACCAGTACGGCGGCGACCGTACCGATGAGTCCGAGAAGTACGCCGCGGGCCTGACCGCCCTGGACATCGACACCGGCCACGTGAAGTGGACCTTCCAGTTCACCCACCACGACCTGTGGGACATGGACGTGGGCGGCCAGCCTTCGCTGATCGACATCAAGACCGCTGCGGGCGTGAAGCAAGCGGTGATGGCGTCGACCAAGCAAGGCAGCATCTACGTGCTGGACCGCGCCACTGGCCAGCCAGTGGTGCCCGTCAATGAAATCCCGGTGCCACAGGGCGCAGTGGCGGGCGACCGCACCTCCCCTACCCAACCCAAGTCCGACCTGAACTTCATGCCGCCGCCGTTGAAAGAACGCGACATGTGGGGCGTGACACCGTTCGACCAGATGCTGTGCCGGATCGATTTCAAATCCATGCGCTACGACGGCCCGTTCACCCCGCCGTCCCTGCAAGGTTCGATCGTGTACCCAGGCAACTTCGGCGTGTTCGACTGGGGCGGTATCTCGGTTGACCCGGTGCGCCAGATCGCCTTCGTGAACCCAAGCTACATGGCGTTCAAATCGAAGCTGATCCCGGCTGCCGACATTGCCAAGCAAGGCCCACGCGTCAGCGAAACCGAAGGCGTGCAGCCGAACAAAGGCGCCCCGTATGGTGTGATCCTTGAAGCACTGCTGTCGCCGATGGGCCTGCCGTGCCAGGCACCGGCCTGGGGCTACGTGGCGGCGGTTGACCTGACCACCCACCAGACCATCTGGATGCACAAGAACGGCACCGTGCGTGACAGCTCGCCGGTTCCAATCCCACTGACCATGGGCGTGCCTAGCCTGGGTGGTACGTTCACCACCGCCGGTGGCGTCGCGTTCCTCAGCGGCACCCTGGACCAGTACCTGCGTGCCTATGACGTGAAAAACGGCAAGCAACTGTGGGAAGGCCGCCTGCCTGCAGGCGCGCAAACCACCCCGATGACCTATACCGGCAAGGACGGCAAGCAATACGTGCTGGTCATGGCGGGCGGTCACGGTTCCCTGGGGACCAAGCAGGGTGATTATGTAATGGCGTTCAAACTGCCGGATTAAGTAGCGCTGGCGGTAAAAAAGCGGCGGCCCGAACGGGCAGCCGCTTTTTTTTTGCCTGCTGATAATGCCCCAGCGTTTCCCCTCAACCCTTTAAAACTAATTTAGTGCGCACGCCCTGCGTAATACAAAAGGCGTACGGATAAAACTTTAAAGGGAGCTTCACTGCATGACGGACCATGTCGCTACAAAACCGATTCTTTCCACCCCCACAAAAATCCTGGAACTTGAACACCTCAATACTGCAAGTTTGAAAAAACTCATCAGTGGCCAAGTGCTTGCCATTCGAGTACCTGAATTTGCCAACGCAACCACCAGCGCACGGTTGATTCAGGCCATCGACGATACCGCCACCCTGGAACACTATGGTCATGAAACCTATGAAGAGGGGCGCGTCGTTCAGCACTTCTATGGTGTGCATCGCTGGGGCACCCCGTTCAACTCCACGTACGGCAAGGCCGCCGGCGGTGACGCACAAGAAAAATATTATGCAGACGCGGCCCGTATGCGCGGCCTTATCGACAGCCTCTGTGCGCCGCAAAAACCGCCCATTCAACAGCTGATGGAACAGTTCCAGGCGCTCTGGCCGCAAGGTGCAACAGCCGCTTCGTTCCAGGGCCGACCGATGTTTTGCGGGATCATCCGCGTCATGTTCCCGGAGACGGCGCACCTCTCGGAAACGGTGCCCCATGTGGATTGCCTGCCCCGCACAATCGCTGAACTGCAGCATCAATTCAGCGCCAATATCTACCTGCAAACACCGCCTTCGGGGGGCGAGTTGATCATCTGGGATACCCAAGCCTTTAGCTATGATGAGGTCAAGCGCTTCGAAGGTGCCCAACTGCCCGAACAGTGTTTACAAAAACCGCTGCGCATCCGCCCACGCAAGAACGAACTGGTGCTCATCAATACCCGCCGCCCCCACGCCATCTGCGGGTTCGATTCGGGAAAACGCGTCAGCATGCAGTCGTTTATCGGCTATACCCCCGGCGAACCGTTTTACTTCTGGTGCTAATACTTTTATTGCTCGTGCACATGGACGTTTATCTATGACCCCCGAAGAATTCCGCCAACATGGCTATGCCATGATCGACCTGATTGCAGACTACCGACAGAACATCGAACAACGCGGCGTGCAGCCCACCACCCGACCTGGCGAGATCAAAGCTGCCCTGCCGACCAGCCCGCCTGACACCGCCGAACCGTTCGAACAGATCATGGGCGACGTCGAAAAACTGATCATGCCCGGCTTGCTGCATTGGCAGCATCCCAGTTTCTTCGGGTTCTTCCCTTCCAATGTGGAACTGTCCTCAGTGCTGGGCGATTGCCTGAGCACCGGCCTGGGTGTGATTGGGTTGTCCTGGCAATCCAGTCCGGCTCTCACCGAAATAGAGGAAGTCACCACCGACTGGCTGCGCGACATGCTCGGCTTGGGCAACACGTGGAGCGGTGTGATCCAGGACTCTGCGTCCACCTCCACGCTGGTGGCGCTTATCAGCGCCCGGGAACGCAGCTCCGATTACGCGCTGATGCACAACGGCCTGCAAAACAGCAGCGCGCCCCTGATCGTCTACACCTCAGCCCATGCCCACAGCTCGGTCAACAAGGCGGCGATCCTGGCCGGGTTCGGCCAGAACCATATCCGCACCATCGCCACCGACGCACACCATGCAATGTCGCCCCAGGCACTGGCGCACGCCATCGAACAGGACCTGGCCGCCGGTAACACGCCCTGCGTGGTGATTGCCACCACCGGCACCACGGCCGCCATGGCGATCGACCCCCTGGATGCAATTGGCGAACTGACCCAACGTCACGGCCTGTGGCTGCATGTGGACTCGGCCATGGCCGGCGCCGCAATGATCCTGCCAGAATGCCGGGCCTTGTGGGATGGCATCGAAAAGGCTGACTCCCTAGTGCTCAACCCGCACAAATGGCTGGGCGCGGCCTTCGACTGCTCGGTGTACTTCGTGCGCGACCCCGAGCATTTGATTCGCATCATGACCACCAACCCGAGTTACCTGCAGTCCAGCGCAGACGGCCAAGTGCGAAACTACCGTGACTGGCGGATCTCCCTGGGCAGCCGTTTCCGCGCCTTGAAGTTGTGGTTCCTGATACGCGAGCAAGGCGTCAGCGGCCTGCAAGCGCGGTTGCGGCGAGACCTGGCCAATGCGCGCTGGCTGGCAGAGCAGATCGAAGCCACTGAGCACTGGACACTGGTGGCCACGCCCGCCTTGCAAACCCTGTGCATTCGCCATGAACCGCCGGGTTTGGAAGGCCAGGCACTGGACCATCACACGCGAGCCTGGGCAGAAAAACTCAACCAGTCAGGCGATGCCTACGTCACCCCCGCCATCCTCGATGAGCGCTGGATGGTGAGGGTGTCCATCGGCGCGCTGGGCACCGAGCATCAGCATGTCCAAAGGTTGTGGGTGCGATTGCAAACCCTGGTCGCTGAAACGCGGCCGAAGTAGCCCCCCCTGTGGCGAGGGAGCTTGCTCCCGTTGGGGCGCGAAGCGACCCGCCAAACCGCGGACGGCGCCGCGCCCCCGGGGGTGCACGGCCCCGCTGCCCAAGTCCACCTCGCTCGCG
>NZ_WJZD01000017.1:0-132771 GCF_021609665.1 Pseudomonas sp. PA-1-3F
CCGTGGCTGGGGGGGCCTCTTCGCAGGCAAGCCCGGCTCCCACATTCGACTGCGTTCTTTCAGTTAAAACTCGGTCAAGTGTGGGAGCGGGCTTGCCCGCGAAAGCGCCCGCCAAGGCACCACCGCACTTATGTGGTGCAACTCATGCCGCATTCAAACGCCAAACCGTCCCTTCGGCGACATAGGCATTGCTTTACGACATAGTTCTGAGGCTTGGCATAGCCACTGCAACACCTTGAATCATTCCAAACAGTTCAAGGAGCGCAGCACAATGAACACACAACTCAAACCCACATTGGGTACCTTGCATCTATGGGGCATTGCCGTGGGGCTGGTGATCTCCGGCGAGTATTTCGGCTGGAGCTACGGCTGGGGCGTCGCCGGTACCTTGGGCTTTCTGGTGACCTCGTTGATGGTCGCCGCGATGTACACCTGCTTCATCTTCAGCTTCACCGAACTGACCACTGCGATTCCCCACGCAGGAGGCCCCTTTGCCTACAGCCGTCGCGCCTTCGGTGAGAAAGGCGGCTTGATTGCCGGCTTGGCCACCTTGATCGAGTTCGTCTTCGCCCCGCCCGCGATTGCCCTGGCCATTGGTGCGTACCTGAACGTGCAGTTCCCGGCACTCGACCCCAAGCACGCCGCCGTCGGCGCTTATATCGTGTTCATGGGCCTGAATATCCTCGGGGTGAAACTCGCCGCCACCTTTGAGTTGGTCGTCTGCGTGCTCGCCGTCGCCGAACTGCTGGTGTTCATGGGGGTGGTCGCCCCTGCGTTCAGCTTCAGCCACTTCGCCCTCAACGGCTGGGCCGGTTCCGACACCTTCGGCGCCCCGGCAATTGCCGGGATGTTTGCCGCCATCCCCTTCGCCATCTGGTTCTTCCTCGCCATCGAAGGCGCGGCCATGGCCGCCGAAGAAGCCAAGGACCCCAAGCGCACCATTCCGAAGGCCTACATCAGCGGCATCCTCACCCTGGTGATCCTGGCCATGGGCGTGATGTTCTTCGCCGGTGGTGTGGGTGACTGGCGCACCCTCTCGAACATCAACGACCCACTGCCCCAAGCGATGAAAACCGTGGTGGGTGACAGCTCCGGCTGGTTGCACATGCTGGTATGGATTGGCCTGTTCGGCCTGGTGGCAAGCTTCCACGGCATCATCCTCGGCTACTCGCGCCAGTTCTTCGCCCTGGCCCGTGCCGGTTACCTGCCGTCTTTCCTGGCCAAACTCTCACGTTTCCAGACACCGCACCGGGCCATCGTCGCCGGCGGCGTGGTGGGCATCGCCGCTATCTACAGCGACGGCCTGATCAACCTGGGCGGCATGACCCTGACCGCCGCGATGATCACCATGGCGGTGTTCGGTGCCATCGTCATGTACATCATGAGCATGCTCAGCCTGTTCAAACTGCGTAGGACCGAGCCGTTGCTGGAGCGCACCTTCCGCGCACCGGGCTACCCCATCGTGCCAGGCATTGCGCTGGTGCTGGCGGTGGTATGCCTGGTGGCGATGGCCTGGTTCAATGCCTTGATCGGGCTGATCTTCCTGGGTTTTATGGCAGTGGGCTTCATCTACTTCCAGCTGACCGCACAAGACCGTGTCGATGCGCCGGCAGATGCGATGTTGACCGGACAATAGCGCCTATGAGGCAGAACGGGCCTACACTGAACTACTCAGAAAGCCCGTGACTCAAAGCAGTCATTACCGTGGGAAGCTTTCCCACGGACATCTGCCTCAAGGAGAGCCTTATGCCGTGGTATGCATGGTTGATTATGGTAGTAGCGATCGGGTCGATCGTCGGTGGCCTGATGATGCTGCGTGACAGCGCCAACAAAGTCGAACTCACCGACGAACAACGCAAACGCGTGGCCGAGCGAAATGCGCAGGCGGACGCCAAGGATGCGCAAGACAGATAAAACGCGTGTAACCCCGTGGCGAGGGAGCTTGCTCCCGCTGGGCTGCGAAGCAGCCCCCCCTACTCCCAATCCGCCTTGGCAATATGCAACCCATGTTGCCCCTTATAGGCCGCACGCTCCGGCTGGCTCCAGCCACTGAGCAACTCATCCTCCAGCCTATAGATCTCAACCCCCAACGGACGACACACCGTCAACGGGTCCTGCGCCTCCGGCCCCCACATCGGCAGCGACAGGTCCCCGCCAGGGCACGTCGACAGCGCACACAGCAGATCAATCTCGGCAAAGAACTCCAGGTAATCGCCCTTCTGCGCCGGACAGGCCTTCATAAAGTACATGTCATCGTGATTGAGCCCGGTGCACTGGAAAATATTCAACACGTCATGCACATCGAACTCCGTCAGCCCATGGGGCAATACCGCACGGGTCAGGTTCGAGTGGCAATGGTGATGAAAGTCCTCCCCCGTCAGCATACGGTTCACATAGGGGTCGCACCGCGTGCCCAACAAATCATGCAAACGCCCACCGTGCTCATCAATGCCGTAGCTGGCCAGGCTGTCATCGGTGATCGTGACCAAGGGCCTTAAAAAGGGCAGGTTCGACCACAACCGATCATGAGTGCTGACATGAGCGCCTTGCAATTGCCTGGTGCGCGCAGCCCACAAACGTTCGCGTGGGTCGTTGGCGTTCCAGACATTGAAATCTCCCACCTGCGGGCCCACCGGCGTGGTCACACGAAACACATGCCCGGCCGGCACCTTCCACGCCCTCCCCGTACGGATCGGCACCTCGAACTGTTCGATCAACGTGCGCTGGGTTTTCTGATCACGAATACGCTCATAGAACGCCGTATCCACCTGCAATGCTGAGCCTTTGCTGACCTGGTACGCGGCCGGGTAGTCTTTGTACATGGGGCATGTCCTCTATCAAGGGTGATCAAACAGGGCGAGGGAAAGGCGTTCTGAATCGTCCAGGTACAGGCTCATCGCCTCGCTGGCGGCCTGGGTTTGGTTGCTGGTTAGCAGTGTGTATATCTCATGGTCACGCTCCAGCCAGGGTGACTGGAAACGTTGCTCATCCGGCGCGGCGCAGAACGCCAGGCGCAACTGGGCAATCACCTGGGCGAAAAACTCGTCGAACAATGGGCTGCCCATCAAGGCGATGATCTGTTGGTGGAACATAAGACTGTGGGTGGCCACGGCTCGCCAATCTTCGCGCTCCCGGGCCAAGTGGGTGGAGTCAATGGCGCTTTGCATACGTGTCGATTGAACGTCCGTCAGCGGCCCGCTCTGGGCTATCGCCTGCAACTCCAGGGTGCGGCGGACGACGAAGAGGTCACGTACTTCTGCCCGCTCCAGGCGCCGAACCATCACGCCCTTATTGCGGATATAGCGAGTAAGGCCCTCCTGGCCCAGACGATGCAGCGCCTCGCGAATCGTATTGCGGGATGCGTTGTAGGCCTTGACCAGATCAACCTCGACCAGCGGCATGCCTGGCAATAGCCGTCCACCGATAATGTCGGCGCGAAGCTCCAGGGCGATCTGATCGGCTAAAGACAAAGTGAGTGTCATCGTTACCTCAAGATTGTTGAACAATCACTAAGAAAGAGGTAACCACGTTTCGTGCCAATGCTGCCTGCGAATTACCAGGCGCTAGGTCCGATAAAGAAAAGGCCGGTCAATGACCGGCCTTCTGCGCTTTTATTACATCTTCAATCAATAACCAACCTGTCGCGATTCTTCTCCAGCAGTGCCTTGCCGATGCCTTTTACTTCCAGTAACTCATCCACCGCTGTGAACGGGCCGTTGCTTTCGCGATAGGCGATGATTGCCTTCGCCTTGGAAGCACCAATCCCGAATAGATCGCGACGCAGGGTCTCGGCGTCGGCGGCGTTGAGGTTGACCTTGGTGGACTGCTCGGTCTTGGTCATTTGGGTGGAGATGGGGGTCGGAGGTTCCGGCTTGATGGACGGCGCGGCGGTGGTGGCGACGGAGAGGCTGGTGAGGAAGGCGAAGATGAGGGATGAGATGTACAGGTTTTGCATTGGTGACGCTCCATGATATCGGTAAGAGAAAAAAGCAGCTTTTCCGAAGCTGCTTTTCTAACTTAGGTGATTGCTAGAGACTGTCAAAAACTGATAAGTAACTGGGTGTGTTTAAAAATCAGGTCATAAAATTGCACCAGGCCGATCAAACTAGAATTAGTGAGAGAATCACCCAAGCGCTGCGAATCAAATCAATGCCCCCCAACCTCTCGACAATCCCAAGAGATCGAAGAGGTTGGAGGAGAGTTGGCTCTAAGCAAACAAAAAACTTTTACTTATGAAGTCACCACGAACGCCTGAATTAGATGAAAAATCAGGGATCAAGTCGTCGTTGCTGATATATCCAATCGACGATTTCACCGTCAGGAGAGTAACCACTGACCGTTTCACGTAGAAGCTGACGTACGCGGCTGTAATCGTCCTTCTCAACAGCATTAAGCAATTCTGTCAGACGTGCCTTCAATATATCCCAAGACAAATAGTCCTCACTAGCACTCATAATCATCGGGTGCGACGTCATTACAACATTGTCACCAATTAAAAGTTCTTCATAGAGCTTCTCGCCCGGTCGCAGCCCAGTAAACTCGATGGAGATATCACCTTGAGGGGCCTTATCAGAGCGAATACTCAGACCCGATAAATGAACCATTTTTTCTGCCAGCTCAACGATTTTCACTGGCTCGCCCATATCCAGAACAAATACGTCCCCGCCCTGTCCCATTGAGCCGGCCTGGATAACCAATTGGGCGGCTTCGGGAATACTCATGAAATAACGAGTGATTTTTGGATGTGTAACTGTTATTGGGCCACCCGACTTGATTTGCTTGTGAAACAACGGAATCACTGACCCGGAAGAACCCAAAACGTTCCCAAAACGCACCATTGTGAAGCGGGTTTTATTAATATAGGAAACATTGGCTTTATCACCAAACAAGACCGGAGCCATCTCCTTGCTCAATGCCTGCAGCGTCATTTCAGCAAGACGCTTGGTACTCCCCATTACATTGGTTGGACGCACAGCCTTATCAGTAGAAATAAGCACAAAATTCGCTACTTTCGCTCTTAAAGCCGCCTGCGCAGTGCTCAATGTGCCTATCAGATTATTCATTACTCCTTCAGCAATATTGTGCTCAACCATAGGTACATGCTTATAGGCTGCTGCATGATATACCGTATCAACATGCCAAGTATTCATGACATCCAAGAGTTTTTCCTGGTTACGGACGGACCCTAGGATAGGTAATAATCTTACAGTCAAAGACTCGCGTAAAACCCGCTGTTCCAACTCTTGCAAAATGCTGTAGAGATTGAACTCACTATGTTCATAAAGCAGTAATGTTGTCGGCTGAAGAGCAAGAATTTGTCGACAGAGTTCCGATCCTATTGAACCGCCGGCCCCGGTTATAAGGACCGACTTCCCCTTGATACAATGTTCCAACAAATCATCTTGCGGAGGCACGGAGTCACGACCCAGCAAGTCGGCTATATCAACTTCCTGAATATCATCAACCTTCACTCGCCCACTGGCCAGATCCATAAACCCGGGTACGCTTTGTACGTGAAGGGAAAAACCCTCAAGAAAACTCAATATTTCTCGGCGGCGCCCACGATTGGCAGAAGGGATTGCAAGAAGTATTTGCTGAGCGCCAGTCATATCAACCATCTGTTGGATATGCTTGGGTTTATAAACATGCAGCCCCGAAATGACCCGATCAGCAATACTGCTATCATCATCAATAAACGCGACAGGACGCATGAGTCTACCCATTCGTAAGGCCGCAACCAATTGATTACCCGCTGCGCCAGCCCCATAAATAGCCACCCTCGGTAATCCATCGTCTCGGCTAGTGAACGGAACATGCTGTGCAGCAGCAAACCAATCGCCTAGAAAATATTGACGCATCGCAAGACGTAGGCCTCCAATCATAATCATGCTCAATCCCCAGTAATTGAAGATGACCGAGCGCGGAACGAAGGCTTGCTGATTGTTGTTCCAATAAACTATCAGAGCGAGAATTAATGCCGACAAACTCACAGCTTTAATAATAGCAATTAATGCGTCGTTGCCGAAGTAGCGCATTACCGCGCGGTACATACCAAAACGCACAAACAGAGGAATAGCAACGATTGTGGCGCTCAAGAACAACCAAAGGTACTCCTTGAACGGATTGATCAACTCATCAACCCCTAAGCGAACAACAAAGGCCATCCAGAGAGCAAACCAGACGAGAAAAACGTCGGTCACTACTTGAAAGGCGCGTTTTTGCCGTCGCGTCAGCCCCAATAAAAAGACTCTTAACTTATCCATAACACCTTGAAACACCTCTGCTACTCCTAAGATCACACCTGCGCCTTGTTGGGTAACGGCAAGAAAACTTTTGAAGGATTCTCGTTGACCAAGACGTTAAGAAAATCCTTAAGCGTTGGAAAAACACACGCCACTACCCATGTACTAACCGATTACTCCTCGGTAGCTAGCTGCATGACCGCTTTTAGGACCGAACATGTTTTTTCAATTTCAGACCGCGTCAGCGTTGGATGCACAAGAAACATCATACTCGTTTCGCCGAGTTCTCTCGCCACCGGCAACCGGCTCGCTGGCCGCCAGCCAGTATTGTCAAACGCCTTCTCGAGATAGACCTCGGAGCAGGACCCAGAAAATACCGGAACTTCTCGCGCCGAAATCTCCGTCAGAATACGATCACGATCCCACCCGGCCTTGAGTGCCTGAGGCTCGACAAACACGTAACACTTATACGCCGCGTGAACACTACCCTCAGGCGCGATTGGCACACGCAACCCCTTGAGTTGGCTGGCGCACTCCCATATCTGACCCGCATTCGCAAGCCGACTGGCTTGCCAATCTGTCATGCGTTTGAGTTGAATCCGACCGATTACGGCCTGAACCTCTAGCATTCTCCAGTTCGTACCGAAGCTTTCGTGCAACCAGCGAAAGCCAGGGGGATGGTCACGTTCATAGACTGCCTCCCAGCTTTTGCCATGATCCTTGAACGACCACATATCCGACCACAGCTTACGATCGTTGGTTGTGACCATTCCGCCCTCGCCGCCTGTCGTCATGATCTTGTCCTGACAAAAGGACCAGGCTGCGATGTGGCCAATTGACCCCACTGGGCGCCCCTTATAACGAGCACCATGAGCTTGGGCACAATCTTCGATCACTTTAAGATCGAACTCCTCGGCCAAAGCCATGATCGGATCCATGTCACAAGGCCAGCCGGCCAAATGCACACAGATTAGGGCTCGGGTGCGAGGAGTCAGCACAGCGCGGATAGTCTGCGCGCTGAAGTTCTGAGAATCGCGATCCACATCAGCGAAAACCGGAACAGCCCCGGCATTTACAATGCTTGAAACAGAAGCAAGAAAAGTGCGTGAGGTGACAATTACTTCATCGCCGGCACCAATGCCCAAAGCCTTCAAGGCAAGGTCCAGGGCAACCGTTCCGTTGGCCAGCCCGATGGCGAATTCGGTTCCCGCCCATGCCGCGAACTCCTTTTCAAACTCACGCCCCTGTGTACCGGTCCAGTAGTTAACCTTATTGGACAGAACCACATCACGTACGGCATCAGCCTCTTCTTCAGTAAAAGAAGGCCAAGGAGAAAATGGTGAATTCAACACAACCAGTACCCGTCAGTTTTCATTCGAAAATATGAAAGACTCGTCAACATGAGCCCCGTTGCAATTCGCTCGACACGTTGTTCACGCAGCGACGACTTTTCAAGAACCGTGCAATAACCTGGCCGGTACTCCGGCGACTGTAACCTCGTCTGGCACGTCTCTGACTACTACGGCTCCAGCGCCAACCATGACCTTTGAACCGATGCTCACAAGTTGTCGTACGCAGGCGCCTATGCCTATCCAGCTCATATCCTGAACGCAGACGCCCCCTGCAAGCCGGGCGCCGGGGCTGATGTGCACACACGACCCCAATAGACAATCGTGGTCAACACTGCAGCCCGTATTGAGAATAGCGCCACTGCCAACTCTCGCATCGGCATTCACAACCGCTCCAGCAAAAATCACCGATCCCTCACCAACCGTGGCATACCGGCTGACTGTTGAACCCGGATGGCGCAGCGTAACCAGTTTAGCGCCCGCCGCCTTTAGTTGGCCCAGTTTTGCTTGGCGGACCCGATTGTTGCCGATCGCCACCAGCACTCCGTCATATTCATGCACAGCGGCCATCAGCCTCTCGGTGTTGCCTACAACATTCCAGGCACCATTTCGCACCAAGCCAGGCCACGCGTCATCGAAGAACTCAATGATGTCCCATCCACAGCATTCGGCTGTATCCGCGACGACTTTGCCATGGCCGCTTGCACCTAATACCGCAAGGCGGCTCATGACTTGGAGCCCGTAAACTTCGATGCTGTAGCTTCGCCCTCGGCACTGATACCGTCACGTACCAGAACTTTTTTGATTGTCAGGAAAATGACCTTAATATCCAGCCAAAAAGACTGATTATCAACGTACCAGGTATCCAGCTTGAACTTTTCTTCCCATTCGATTGCATTGCGCCCGTTGACTTGCGCCCAACCACTCACGCCCGGGCGCACCTCATGACGACGGTATTGCTCTGCGTTGTAGAGAGGCAGATATTCCATAAGCAGCGGACGAGGGCCCACAAGACTCATATCGCCTTTAACCACATTCCACAACTCGGGCAATTCATCCAGGCTACTGGACCGCAGGAAACTCCCAAAGACTGTCATGCGTTGTGAGTCTGGTAAAGGCTCGCCGTTCGCATCATGAGCATCTCGCATCGTGCGGAACTTGATCATTTCGAATGGTTTGCCATGACGACCTGGACGTACCTGACGAAACAGAACGGGAGATCCCAGTTTCTTGCGGATGTTCCATGCAATTACTGCTATGACCGGGGAAAGCAGAATTAGTCCAAGCAAGGACGCAAATAAATCAAACCCACGCTTGATCATCTGGCAACACCCTCCAGCCAATCCACAAATCGATCGGCCAACTTGCGTCGATCAAACTCTCTGACCGCCAATTCTCTACCGCGTGCGCCCTTGTCCAGCAGGTCGTTACGATCATCTGCCGCCTGTATCAAAGCATCTGCGAACAGCGCAGCATCGTCGGGAGGTACGACAAAACCGCAGTTTTCCTTGGCGATCATCTCAGCAAGCCAGCCAGGATAGTTATTTAAAACAGGTAACCCCGAAGCGATATAGTCGAAAAACTTGTTAGGCGACGTACCGTAGTAAAAGGCTGGTACGTTTGCCAATATTTGCAGGCCTAGATCTGCGCTGGCCATCAAACCTGACAACCGGGCCTTGTTCACCGGGTCGTGAAATATCACATTGTCCAAGTGTTCTTGCGCTGCGCGTTTTTGAAGCGCGGGTTTAAGCTTGCCCTGCCCGATCAAAACCAGCCGGATATCATCGCGCTTTCGCAGTTTCAGTTCTCGAGCTGCATCCAGTACCGCATCCAGGTTGTTGGCCACCCCGTGAGTGCCGGCAAAAACCGCAACCAGATGATTTTTATCCACGCCAGCCGGCAACCATGGCTCAGCATGCGTATTGAAAATATCAAGGTCACAACCGTTTGGAATCATTTCGATTCGATCATGTGCTACACCGCGGTGCGCAATACCTTTCACAATACCGGGTGACAAGCCAATGAGGCGGTGAGCCGAACGATAACTCGCCCACTCAAGGAAAGACATGGCAGCAAGGATCACTGGATTACGAATGACGCCCATCGCTTTCGGCAGCTCGGGCCAGAGATCCCGAACCTCGAATATAAAAGGCTTATTGCGAAACCACCGGGCGAATATCCCGGGGATACCAGCTGTCAACGGCGTAGTGGTCGCAAAAACCAGGTCGTAACGCTCGGTTAACGCAATACCGATACTGCGCACCGCAAACTTCAAAAAGCTCAGCGCTCGGACAAACAGGCCATCGCTGTTGGAGTACGCCAAGTCAAATTCAATGATCTCGATACCATCGACCATACCTTGGCGTTTTCCACCAACGAAAGGGCTTTCCAGCCCGGTTTGGCCACCACCATAGCTGCCACAGACCATTGTCACCTGGTGCCCCCTGGCAACCAGACGACAAGCCATCTCATAAGACCGAATACCGGTCGCTCCTTTCGGAGTCGAAAAATGCTGATGAAAATAAAGGACTTTCATGTCTACCAGTGATACTCCGTAGTCAAAACGCCCGCCGAAGTCACCTCAACCTCTAGCACCGGCACTTCAGTTTTTTGTAAGTAGTAACGAGACTCCCAACCCTGGACGAGCTCTCGACGAACGATAGGCATGCTGCCAATGACCGATATTCGATGCGAGCCGTTGGTCAGAACGTCGCCTTCAAGCCGCCAGTCCCCCGGCTGCAAGCGCCATCGTAGAACTGCACGATCCTTGAACCCGGTAAATTCATCTCTGACCTGCAAGCCGACATCCGTCAGACTGACGTGCCGCTCGTGACGGACTCCGCTACCATCGACATACGTGGCGCCACATGAGCTGGCGGCAACCTGGTCAACCAGGCTTTCGACCTCGCGCGTTCGCAGCCATTCCCCAAAAAGAAACCGGCTGAGCCTGGGCATCTGGTCTCGCCCATCAAATTGAAGCGTGTTGTGGCTGGCGGTTCCAGGAAAATAACTCAGCCACTGCGCTGAGGTGTTGTAGCTGAAAGTACCTGCGTCCCGGAGCAAGTTAATACCTGCACGCCATAGATCCACATGCAGGGCATCTGCCTGGCTGGGCCGAAATCGGAATCGCGGATAGCGCAATACGGCGTAGGTCTGCTCACGCCGTAACAATGCATAACCACCATGATCAAACAGTTGACTAGCTGGCCGTGCCGCTACAGCCGATGGACTCGGCAGCAGCAGCCAGCGCAGTGGCAGATCCCACTCACCTGCAGCTTCGTAGGCTCTCTTTCCGGCAAACAACGCCATGGACAACTGGACGGCAGGCCTGAAATCGCGATAGTCCGTATCCGTCAGTGGGAGCAGTCGGGCGCCATCATTTGCGCCAATGTTCGGAGCATCACCCGTATGCTCGTCGACTAACGAAAATAACCAATGCGCGGCTGCGCGAGCCCTGAGCTCGAAGGTGGCAGAAAACGCCGGGAGCGCCAGTTTTTTTCTCCAGACTTCAACCATGGAAAACGTGTCGAGCATCACTCGGTGATAATTGACGGAGTACTGACTGAAGCTGCCGTCTTGCTCAATCAACCGAGCGGCACGATTTTCAAGCCATCTGCGCCCCAAACGCTGCCAGCGTTCGCCCTCAGGGCGACCACTTAACGTCAACCAACTACCGCCGACAAAAAGCGCAGCCGCCTCCGAAGTCCCGTGGTTATTATCCTGAGCCATCGCATAGCTCAGCGTCGGCTCAATACGCTGGAGATGCAGCAGAACCAGGTCCACGAGACCTGGTAATGGGCTGGCAAACTGTTCGAGAATGACCGAACTCATTGCCAAGTGCAGGACTCGAATGGACGCCTCCTGGCCGCACTTCCAGTTAGGACCGCAATAGGGAGGATTATTGACGCACCAATCCACCAGCCAAGCGTTTAACTGTACAGTTCCCGCAGAGCCGCCAACACAGGACTTCTGGGCAAAGGTCAACGTCCAGTCAAAGCGCGACGCTTCCCAGATATTCTTTATATCACCGACAGCGGCATCAAAATCAGGAATCCGCCACCATTCCCGTCCAGGATCAGGCACTCGAACTCCATTCAGAGGATTCAAATGCCAATCAGGAGGTGCGTCAGATATCGGGCATTCCCATGCCCCGAAATATCGGACCTGGGAATCCCATTGGGATGCACATGGTAACGAGGCGGCCTGTCTAGCACTTTCCGCAAAAAACGGCCCCAGGGGAACTTCAGCCCGAAGGCGTCGGACCGGGTTCAAGCCCGTCTTGACCCCAAGCCGGTAGCCCAATGCACGCGCCAGATTGCCAAAACCGAGAGCTAGCGCAGTTTTGGCCTTAACAAGAAGAAGGCTCATTGCTCGCGCAGAATCCGGGCAACTTCAATGCTCACGCGTGCCACTTCGAATATTTCATCAGAGGTGATCGGCGTGACAGTCCCATTTTCCACCGCGGCCAGGAAAGCCGCAGCACACTCGCTTTGCCCCTTGTTCTGCTTCCAGAGATTCAGCTTGCTGAAGCCCGGCCAACCGAAACCTTTCAACTTGCGGAAGTTATCCAATTGCAGGACACGTCCAGCAGCGAAGACTTCAACCCGCTCTTTTGGAAAGCTTGAAGCGCCATTGGCCAGATAGTGGATTGTGCCGAAAGAGCCATCCTCAAACCCGAGGGTAATTGCCGCTTTATCTTCAGTAATTGCTACAGCTGGCGTATCCCCCATTCTACGGGCCTGGATCGAAACAATTTTGCTACCTGCCAGAAAGCGCATCAGATCAATGAAATGACACGCTTCGCCAATAATACGGCCACCGCCGACTGAGGGGTCCTGGGTCCAGTGATTCGAGGGAATCGCTCCGGCATTCATCGTCATGATGAAAGACTTGGGTTCTTTGACAGCCGCAAGCAACGCCTTCATCTTTTGTACCTGAGGCGAAAAACGTCGATTGAACCCAACCATCAAATGTGGCTTGAGCCCTTTTTCAACGGCATTTCGATAGGCTTCTTCAACCGTTACCAGATCCTGGGCTTCAATTGCCAAAGGCTTTTCGACGAAGACATGTTTACCTGCCTCCAACGCCTGGCTGACAAAATGAGCATGGCTGTCGTGACGAGTGACAATTGCGACGGTGTTGATCGTACGCTCGCCAAGCATCGCATTGATATCAGTCGAGGCCTGTGCAAATCCTGCCTTGCTACCGTGAATGACACCATTGATACCGCCGGCAGTAACAATCGTATGGAACTGAGCACCTGCGGCCTTAAATGCCGGTATCAGCATTCTTGATGCATAGTTTCCTGCGCCAATGAAGCCAACAACAGGTTTGACGGGGTCGAAACTGGCCGCCGCACCGGGTGCCAGTACTACTTCCTTGATGTTTCGCTCGGTATCTTGGGAGGTGTATTGAAGAATGATGCCCAGCGCCGAATTATCCGTCGTAAGCGTCTGATAGGCATCCGCTGCTTCTTCGAATGCAACCCGATGGGAGATCAGCGAGTTGACCTCCAATTGGCCGCTGGCGAGCATATCCAGGACGGCTTCGAAGTTGCGCTGTTCAGTCCAACGGACAAAACCTATCGGGAAGTCGTTGCCTTGATCTTCGTAACTTGGATCATAGCGCCCGGGCCCGTAAGAACATGAAACCTGAAATGTCAGTTCCTTTTCATAGAAGTCAGCTCGACTCAACTCAAGCCCGGTTACCCCGACCAGAACAATACGTCCCCGTTTGCGACACATATGTGCCGCTTGGGTGACAGGATCGGAAGACTTGGTAGATGCCGTGATAATGACGCCATCCACTCCTCTTCCGCGGCTGAACGTCATCCCCGCAGAAACGACATCCTCTCCCTTGCCGGGATTGCATGTTTCGGCACCATAACTGCGAGCCAAAGCCAGCTTTTGTTCATCGAAGTCAATGGCAAGTACTCGACAGCCTTGAGCCCGCAGCAGTTGAACCGTCATCAATCCGATCAGACCAACGCCGGTGACTACGAAGGTTTCCCCCAGTGTCGGTTGAGCGAGCCGGATACCCTGCAAGCCAATACTGGCCAACACCGTAAACGAGGCGGCTTCATCGCTCACCGAGTCCGGAATCAAGGCACACAGATTCTTGGGAACAACAACGATATCGGCATGAGGACCATTGGAAACAACACGGTCGCCGGGCTTGAAGCCGGTCACATCCTTCCCGACGGCACCCACGACACCTACATTGCAATATCCAAGGGGCAACGGTTGTGCAAGCTTCGAGCGAACGGCTTCGACGGTTGTCGCCAAGCCATCAGTCTGAACCTTTTGCAGAACCATACGAACCTTGTCAGGTTGCTGGCGAGCTTTTTCCAACCAGTTGGCCCGCCCAAACCCTACCAGCATGCGTTCCGTGCCGGCAGAAATCAGCGTATTGGTTGTATTGATCTTTAGCGCGCCACTGCGAACAGCGGGAGCCGGCGCGTTAACCAATGACGTCTCACCGCTAGCCATGTTCTGAACAACCTGCTTCATGCATTCACACCAATAAAGTTAAAAATTCACTCATCACTGAGAAACTTGTATAGAGCTGTCTATCCTACCATCGGATATGGTCGGGGCGTCGGCGCCCACTCAACCGTCGAGGGCGAAATTGCCGTCCAGGTACTGCTTGCACCAGAGTTCCATGCAAACGATGCCGAACAACGTATAGGCAGCGTCTATTCGACCAGAACGATCTGCATCGATCAGATGCGCCACTGCCTTAGGGTCGAAAATCCCCCTCTTAAGCAGGGATGCAGGAGAAAGCACCTCATCGACCAAAGGCTTCAAACGTCCTTGTAACCAGTTGCGAAGCGGCACACCGAAGCCGGTCTTGGGTCGGTAGATAACATCGTGAGGCAGATAGGGTTCCATGGCTTTCTTGAAAATCCATTTCCCCTCCCGACCTTTTTGTTTGATATCCGAAGGCAATGAACCTGCCAGGCGTACCAAATCAAGATCCAGCAGCGGTACACGCACTTCAACGCCCGTCGCCATACCCATTTTATCGGTGTAATTGAGATTGTGATCGGTGAGAAAATGCTTGCACTCCAGGGTAAGCATTTTATCCAGGGGCGTAGCATCCGAAGGTAGCCGCGAGAGTGTTTCTCGCATGGGGGCAAACAGATCATCTGCTGCCAACTCACGTCGCAAGTCCGGGGCTAACAAACTATAAGCCTGATCAGGCTCAAGCCAAAGGAAATAACTGATCAAGCGATCATTTGCCGGCAAGTCCGCGTATCGAAAAGCCTTCCCGAGACGGCGAGACAGCGGAGAGGATGCCGGAAGCAAACTTGAACTACGGGCCAGTACCGAGCGCAGCGGGCGAGGCATCCCTCCCCACCAACGCTCTTGCGCCAAAGCGAAATGACGGCGATAGCCGGTAAAAATGTCATCCCCCCCAGCACCGGACAACAGAACCTTAATGCCGTTCTGGCTTGCCAGCTCGGAAATGAACAACGCATTCAATGCAGCTGGATCCGGCGTAGGCTCATCAAGCAGATAAACCATTTCTGGTAGACGATCCATCATCTCATCACCGACGCCTACAACATGTAGGTCGACGTCCAGATGCTTGGCAACGCGCTGTGCGTACGGAAGGTCATCCGCGAAGCCTTCGTTTGCAGTGGATCCATTGTCGACACGAATACTGAAGCACTGCAACCGCCCTTTATCGCGTATTTCCTGTGCGGCGAACGCAACTATGGCGCTGGAATCCAACCCGCCTGACAAGAATGAACCCAACGGTACATCAGACACCAACTGACGCTGGACGGCAGTCCTGACTGCATCGGCGACATCGACAGCGACATCGGCAACCGTTTTTTTCAGAGGTTTCTCTGAAATAGGCAGTTCATAATAGAACCAGCTCTTCTCGATATGCCCATTACGGACACATAAGGCTTGGCCAGGTAAAACTTTTTTGATATCCCGCACAATCGTGCGATCGCCTGGCGACCAAAGAAAACCAAGGTGCGCGAGCACGGCTTGCGGGTCAATTTCAGTTTTACTGAAGCCTCCTCTGATCAAGCCTTTCATTTCACTTGAAAATGCAAAGCAACCATTATTGGAATGGATATAAAGCGGTTTGACACCGAGCTGATCCCGGGCCACCCAAAGTGTTTGAGTATCACGTTCCCAGAATACGACCGCGAAAATCCCGTTTAACCGATTCAAACACTCGATTCCGTAGCGACAGAAGAGCGCGAGCAATACTTCGGAATCTGACTGGCTGGAAAAATGATCTCCCGCAGCTTCGAGATGAGCTCTTAACTCACGAAAGTTATAGATTTCACCATTAAACACCATCACCACTCGCCCATCGGCAGAGACCATCGGTTGATGCCCGGCTGAAGTCGTATCAAGAATGGAAAGGCGCACCTGACCCAGCCATACACCAACGTCGGTATCAGACCAAACACCTTGATCATCTGGCCCGCGACGTCGAATAAACGAAAGCGCTGAAGAGAAATCAATAGACTCTCGCGTTCCGTTATGGATGTAGCCCAAAATTCCACACATATCAATTTCTCTAAATTGGGTTGTTAACAGGCTCGTCGCGCTTTGAGCTCAAGAACAAAAAAGGTATTAATATAGACGCTATGAGAAGAGCGACCGAAGCCAATTCGCCTCGAAAAAGGTGAAGCAGGGAAGCCACCGCCAATGCATATAGACCTAGCGCTCGATCACTTTGAGGGTTATAGATAACCGCGCCATACAGCCGTCCTCCTATAAGCCCAAGGAAAAAACCGCCAAACAGTACACCTAAGGTACCAAAATTCATGTAAAGCTCACCAAAAATACCCGGTGGCATTGTCGTGCCCTGCAAAAGCCATTTATCTGGCCAAAAGGCTTCTGTAAATACACCCGCGGCAGTGAGCGGCTTATCGGGAAAAAGACCCGAAGGGATCAAAATCAACACGAGCATCAACAGAGTTGTTCCGTTTTGCCATTCAAGCCTTTCAGGCATCGCATCTACCAGCACAGTCATTGTTTGCAACTGCATTAGGTTGCCTGTGAACTGAGTCGCCAAAAAGTGAATGAAGGATAGAAAAACACCTTGCTCTTCGTTAATAAAAAAGAACTTGCCAGCCACAAGAAATTCTTGCTTAAAAAGATGATACGCCATTAAAGAGACAAACATCACTCCGCCAAGCACAGCCCCTTTTATGAGGTTGACACGTTTAACACGATAATGCCTAACGACAATCATCGCCAATACAATAATGAAAATTGTCGACTTCTGACCTTGAAGCGCGCAAATAAACAAACCACTAAAAAAATATAACCAAAAACAAAAGCGTTCGGACAGCGTTCTTTTTTTACTGCCCGTCAGGCGTATAAACCAGGCAAGCGAGACAGACAGAAACAGATTCTGAAGAAGAAACAGGCCGTTCAACCCTGCAAATGCTCTTATTCTATCGCTCGCGCCATAAAGCAGCCCCCATACCCCTCCGAGGATTATAAGAATGGCTGCAAAGGCCAGCAGTGCCATTAACGTAAATATTGTAGACCTTTGAGAGAAGATTCTGGAGCTCACTATGTAGCGAACCCTAACGGGAAAATTCAAGTGAGTCTTTCGCCCTAACCAACAGCCCATTAAAACAAAAACCAAAGCCAGAACATATAACAAAACAGCATAATCTATAGAACTACTTTTATCCGAATAGTTGAAATTCCAATACAGACTAAACCCATCGAACCCCATAATGAATGGATACAGCGGAACGATCACGCCGGCAAACCAGATCACCATAAAGAAAAAACCAAAACCAAAACAATCAAATACTCTCTTTCCAATAGGCGTTCGTAAACGCCCTTGCTCCGAATATTTATCTTCCAAGGCATTATCCTCTAGAGTCATAAATCAGCGAGACGGAGTCTCACCGCAACCAAAAGCAGCATAGAGGACAAAACAACACCCGTTGCATACCCCAAAACACCCGCCCACGCCCCAAAAGGCATAATGCTCAAGTATAAAATCAAAGCAACGCTCAGCCCTTCGACTATATTGACTTTCAAACTCAAACTAAATACACGCAATGCAAGCAACATAGTACCACTCACAAGAGCAATAGCTTTCAACGGCAGCGTTAATGCCAGCACAAACATATAGATAGCTGCCTGTTTGTAAACACCTCCCACAAGCAAAAACCATACAAGGGAAATCACTATCAACAACAACGCAACCGAAGAGGATATCTTCAACATACTTCTGAAGAACGCATGATGCCTTTCACGCAGCATCTCTTTATCGTTGACTACTTCCACCAAATCTGGGATAGCCCTTTGCGCGATGATTGTCAGTGGAAGCAAACCAAGACTAAGACTCAACAAAGCTATACCAAAAAAACCGATCTCATCAATTTTCACATGATAAGCAGTCAACATAAGTACGGGCAAACTATCGACCATCAAACGCACAAATAGACTTGCATTGACAGTCACCCCGGACTTCGCGGTCATCATCAACTCACGCCTGTTTACCAAGCGAAAATCCAGCGCGCTAAAAATATACGACCGCAGCTTCCACCACACAGCAACAAGACAGAGTAACTCTCCAATATAACGAGCCGTCATCCAGCCTTCGATACCAAAAAACTTGGTCAACACAACATGCAGAACAATGCTGACACCCGTAACCAACATCAGTGCGAAGTAAATCTCACGTATCACCTTCGCACCCTGCGCAAACCCCGTAGTTACACGGAGCAAGTTAGTTAACAGCACTAAGCCACAGGTGGTAAACACGTAGGAGCTCATTACAGAGTTCCACACGAACTTATTTGCAACATATATACAGGCAATGACACCGATTGATGCTATAACTACTAGCAGAAAAACCTGTCGAAGCACTTCATTTTTATCAGTAGTGCCATTACTTGCCGCGGTATCACGAATGGCGATACTCTGCATACCCAAGCTACCTGCAAGGATAACAAGAGCAATAATTGTTTCCAGCGAGCGCACCATGCCAACAACTGATGGGTCAACCCAAGGCGTGATTAAAAACTGACTTATTATTACCCCACCTTGAATGCAGGCGGTGATAACAACAAGCTGTAATAGCCTCGAGTTTTCAAACATGCCGATCAGACGACTCAACACGCGGTACCACCATCGACTTTTATGTGTACTCTCACTGGAACTCTCCTTATTTCGCCAGCGACAAGGAATCCAGAACACTTTTCAGCGCCGAACGACGAGCTGCGATGGAATAGTTCGAGGAGATCCATTGGTGTCTGGCTTTGGCGTCTTCAGCACAAACCGGCGTTGCGACAACAGCCTCCATGGCGGATGCAATTTCCTCTGGGCTGTCTGGCTGGACCCAGTAAGCGAAGTCACCCGCAACTTCTGGCACCGCCCCCCGTGGAGAAGTTATAACTCGCGCCCCACACGCCAGTGCTTCACCGATTGCATGCCCGAAACCTTCGTAAAGCGTTGGCTGAACATAGGCCAGGCAATTTCGATAATGGTGCAGTTTCTCTTCATCAGAAATCATTCCGACAAACTCTACCTTCTCTTCTATGCCCAAGCGCTGTGTCAGGGCCTTTAGCTCCTGCAGATAATCACCATGCTTACCAGCAACAACCAGTCGAAGATGGCTGGCACTAGCCGAAACCCGCGCGAACGCCTCTATCGTCGGAATGAGCCCTTTGCGAATGGCATTGGTACGGCTCGTCCAAGTTACCGTGAAAAAATAATCCGACTCAACAGTTGGAGCCTCGCCAGGAGAATAGTAATCGGTGTCAATCGCTAGCGTTGCGTACACTGGATTTCTGACACGCAGGTTAGCGGTAACCTCTTCACACTCTGATCTTGAGATAAACAGGTTTCGATCAGCTAACAACAAAGAGGTACGCAGTACCGCCTTCTGCCACAAAGGCCGATCTAGGTAACAGAGACCCGGAATTTCCTTCCGGCAGGTAGAATAATCAAAAGCTCCAGTCACTATCACCGGCCGACGGCGTAGCTTCCCGGCGAGCAATGGAAGCGGCGAGTGCCCCCACCACCAACAAAAATAAAGATCCGCCTTCCAGTCTAATGTGCCTGGCGTCCCGGACAAAACAACTTCATGCCCAAGCTCCTTGAGAATTCGGATATCCACCCGATAAAACTCGACTTTGTCAAACATCTCGCGCCAATTAGCATGAGCAGACATATTAGCAAAAAAACATATGCGCACTAGAGCACCGACCTGTTACCAGCCACGATATTAAACAAATGCCTTCTGCTGATACATTGATAGCAATGTATCGTGCAAGCTAGGCACATCAATTTTACCTACCGTATCAAAGAGTTTGGCTGGACTGCCGTAAAGTTCTTTAACTTCATCCTCTCTGACAAAGGCAGGATCAACTACAACCGCTGGCCGATAACCTGCGATCTGCTCCATCTCATCAATCACGCTTAACAAGGAAATGCTACGACCCGAGCATATATTTATAAACTCGCTGCGCTGATTAGTCGTCAACAATCTTGTATATGCCTCAACCACGAAACCCACATCAGATAGATCGCGAGAAACATCCAGGTTACCTAATCTGAGCTCTTTTTCCCCTCGAGCAAACGCGCCCACGATCTTGGAGAAAACGAACGACTCCGATTGGCCGGGGCCAGTGTAGTTGAAAGGCCGCACTACCAGTATGGGCATACGAGAAAACCACTTGCGAACAAGCGCCTCCATCGTTAATTTGCTCAACGCATAGTGATTAACAGGCTGCGGCTCACTGCTTTCAGAAACAGGCGACGAGATTGCATTTCCGTAAATATTTGCACTGCTCGCAATTATAATTTTTTCTACAACTATCTCCGCCTCCTTAATCGCATTAAGAAGGCTTTCCGTACCCAATACATTGACGCGATAGTATGATAAGGCATCGCTGCCAGTAACATGGGCCAACGCGGCTAAATGAATAATATGAGTAGGTTGAACCTGCTTCATCCAATCACTTAGTCGCTTCGTATCATTAAGATCCGCGTCTAGGTGATCAAACTCACAGGCGAGCCGCACTCCTCCCAGGCCAGCAACGCGCCAGCCGGCCTTGGTGAGATTTTCCGCCAAGTGCTTTCCAGTGAAACCCGAAAGCCCCGTAATCAGCACCGTCCGCTCTTTACTTTGAAGTGCCATTGCGAACCCTTCTTAGATCAGCGTCAACCATCAACTGGCACAGTTGCTCTAGTGTGGTTTCTGGTTTCCAACCCAATCGCTCTTTTGCAAATGACGCATCGCCAATCAACAATTCTACTTCTGCAGGTCGATAGAAGCGCGGGTTGACTTTTACCCTAGTGATACCGGTTCGACGGTCAACACCAAACTCGTTCTCAGCGCTTCCAGACCACTCGATATCAACACCCACAGCTTTAAAACTCATCGAAACAAAATCACGAACGGTTTCAGTGCGATTGGTAGCGAGTACAAAAGTTTCCGGCGTGTCGACTTGCAACATTCGATGCATGCCATCTACATACTCTTTAGCGAACCCCCAATCCCGCTTGGCATCCATATTTCCAAGTTCCAGGACTTGCTGCTTGCCAATTTCGATACTGGCAACAGCATCAGTAATCTTGCGAGTAACAAACTCTTTCCCCCGCAGAGGAGACTCGTGATTGAATAGAATGCCGCTGGTAGCAAAGATATCGTACGACTCACGATAGTTAATCGTTGTCCAATGCGCAAACAGCTTCGCAACACCGTAAGGACTACGCGGATAGAAGGGTGTACTCTCAGATTGAGGAACCGCCTGGACCAATCCAAACATCTCGGATGTCGAAGCTTGATAGAAGCGAATCTTGGGATTTACTATACGGATTGCTTCGAGCAAATTGAGCGCACCGACACCAGTAATCTGTACCGTTGTGATTGGCTGATCGAACGAAACACCTACAAAACTTTGAGCCGCGAGATTATAAACCTCGTCCGGTGCGCAATTCTGAATTAAACGAATAGCCCCGGACAGATCAGTCAAATCAAATTCTACGAGGTGGAGATCGTCATGCTCAAGAACTCCCAGCTCCTCTAACCGCCAGAAACTTACAGAACTTGTCCGGCGATAAGCGCCGTAGACTTTATAACCCTTGGACAACAGTAGTTCGACAAGGTACGCCCCGTCTTGACCTGTAACACCCGTAACCAGCGCGTGCTTCTGCATCGATACAACTCCTAAAAATTTAAACCCTAAACACGTCCATAAGTATCGTCAAATCGAACGATATCATCTTCGCCCAAATACGTTCCTGACTGCACTTCTATGATCTCAAGAGGAATAGTGCCGGGATTGGAAAGGCGATGAACATGGCCAATAGGGATATAAGTACTCTGATTTTCATTCAACTGAAAAACACGATCTTCACAGGTCACCTCTGCGGTGCCAGACACAACAATCCAATGCTCCGCCCGATGGTAATGCTTCTGCAAACTTAGCGTTGCTTTCGGCTTCACCAATATACGCTTCACCTGAAAGCGCGAGCCGGAATCTATGCTGTCGTACCAGCCCCAGGGTCGATGAACGCGGCGATGGAGCTTTGACTCTGGCCTGACCTTGACATTCAACGCTTCGACAATGGCCTTCACGCCCTGACTGCGGTCTTTATCCGCGACTAACACAGCATCAGGCGTTTCGACGATAACGATATTTTCAAGCCCCACGGCCGTTACTAAACGGTGAGAGGCGTAAACCAATGTATTAGAACTGGAATCTAATATTACATCCCCATGGGTAGCGTTCTGTTTTTCGTCCTTCTCACTCGAACGCCAAACAGCATCCCATGCCCCCAGGTCGGACCAACCGGCGTCCATCGTCAGCATTTTCAACGTCAGGCCGGCTGACGGCGTTTTCGCACAATGCTCGATCACAGCATAGTCAATCGACTCTGGCGGTATCAGGGAAAACGCGTCCAGTTGTGGTCGTATAAACCCGTTATCCTGGGCCCGGCCCTTCCAGGCGGCTTCAGTGGCATCGAAGATGTCTCTTCTGAACGCGCTCAGTGCTTTCAACCAGATTGACGCACGCAGCACGAAAATACCGCTATTCCAGAAATAGCTTCCATCTTCCAAGTATTTTTCTGCAGTTGACCGCCCAGGCTTTTCAACAAACGAATCCACCCTCTTGACGGCAGAGGGGTCTGCAGAATGGATATAACCATAACCCGTTTCAGGGCGATCAGGCTTGATGCCCAAGATTACAATGCTGCCGTCTTTTGCAACGTCTACAGCTTTACTGACCGTATCAGTAAAGGCTTGAATATCAAGAATCATTTGGTCGGCCGGGACCACAACCAGGACGGGGTCAACCTCCATCCCAACTTCATCGCGTGCATAGAGCGCCGCCAACGTAAGCGCAGGGGCTGTATTGCGTCCTACCGGCTCAAGAATGACAACAGCTTTAGAAACATTCATTTCCCGGATCTGATCTAGGCAAAGGAAGCGGTGCTCATCATTCGCAACGATGCAAGGCTGCAGTACCTCGACACCTTGCCCACCTACCTTCAAAACTCGATCAACAGCCTGCTGAAACAAAGTTTCCCGACCTGAAATAGCCAAAAACTGCTTTGGGTAGAGAGTTCGACTAAGAGGCCAAAGTCGGGTTCCCGCCCCCCCTGACATAATAACGGGTAGTATCTTCATACCAGCCAAATTCCACGTGTATCAACAATCTGGCGGCCTTGAAGAGCCGATGCGGGAATAGATTTAAATGGTTTGTGATCTACTAGTAACAATAGAACATCAGCACGAGAAATCGCTTCTTCTGCTGTGCAGAGTTCAGCATTTTTGAGCGAGCCAGGTAAAGAAAGAATATTAGGCTCCACGACTAAAATTTTCCCCGCGTGACGACTTGAAATATTGCGAGTAATTTCCAGAGCCGGGCTTTCGCGCAGATCATCAATATCGGGCTTGAATGCGAGACCGAAGCAAGCAATGACGACGTCTTTCTCAGACTTCTCTGAATGAAGCGAAAGATGATCAGCCACCGCAGCGTCGACCTTGTTCATAACCCACTGAGGTTTCGAATCATTAACCTCCCGCGCAGTCTTGATCAACCTGGCCTGGCCTTCTGCCTGACTTACAATGAACCAAGGATCAACAGCGATACAGTGCCCACCGACACCAGGCCCCGGCTGCAAGATATTGACACGAGGATGTCGATTGGCAAGCTTTATAAGCTCCCATACATCAACATCAAACTTATCGCATATCATAGACAATTCATTGGCAAACGCGATATTAACGTCGCGAAAGCTATTCTCAGTCAACTTGCACATCTCTGCAGTTCGAGCGTTTGTTATGATACATTCGCCCTCCACGAACAACTTATACAATCGTGCTGCGGCATCAGAGCACTTGGGAGTCATCCCACCAATGACACGATCATTTTGTACCAACTCACGTAACACATGACCAGGAAGCACCCGCTCCGGACAGTGCGCGATACGAATATCGGATGCTTCGCCATGAGTTTGAGGAAACGTCAAGTCGGGACGAGCTTCCGCCAACCATAAAGCCATCTTTTCAGTTGCACCGACAGGCGAAGTGGACTCGAGAATGACCAAGTCCCCGCTTTTAAGAACAGGTGCAATAGACTTACTTGCGGACTCAATATAGGAAAGATCCGGAGCGTGATCATCCTTGAAAGGAGTAGGCACAGCTATTAAAAAAGCATCGGCCGGCTCAGGGCTAGTACTAGCGCGGAGATAACCTTCAGTCACGGCGGCATGTACAACTATATCTAAATCAGGTTCAACAATATGAATTTTTCCGTCATTAATAGTATCGACAGCCTTCTGATTAACATCAACACCAACAACTTTCACCTTACGCGCAGCAAAAACGGCGGCGGTTGGCAGACCAATATAACCCAAACCGATGACAGAAACTGTGGAAAAACCCATATTTAAACCTTAATATCAAAATTGGCAAGAGCCGTGATAATACGCGCGCAAGCGTTACCATCACCATAAGGATTATGAGCAAAACTCATTTCCTGATAGGCGTTTTTATTCAAGAGAAGTTCACGCAGATGATGAGTTATTTCCTCTCTATTGGTCCCAACCAACCTGACTGTGCCCGCTTCAACTGCCTCGGGTCGCTCAGTCGTATCGCGCATGACCAAGACAGGCTTACCCAAGGATGGCGCTTCCTCTTGCACGCCACCAGAATCCGTCAAAATCAAGTACGAACGATTCATAAGATAGACGAACGGAAGGTAATCTAACGGCTCTATAAGGTGAACATTATCGATACCGGCCAATAAACGATTGACAGGCTCACGAACGTTTGGATTCAGATGAACAGGATATACGATTTCAACATCATCAAATTCATGCGCAATCGAAGCAAGCGAACTGCATATTCTTTCGAACCCATCACCAAAACTTTCACGGCGATGGCCAGTAACAAGAATAATGCGGCGCTGGTCGCGCAAAAATGAAAATTGCTCTGAAAATTTCTGTTTAAGCTGATCATCAGATTCCAGCTTCTGCACGACCTCAAGTAGTGCATCAATAACGGTATTGCCTGTCACGTACACGGAACTAGATGCTATCCCTTCACGGAGGAGATTCTGCTGCGATCTTTCGGTCGGAGCAAAATGGAGACATGCCAGGGCTCCCGTCAGCTTTCGGTTGGCTTCTTCTGGCCAAGGAGAATAAAGATTACCTGTCCGCAGACCGGCCTCAATATGACCCACAGGAATCTGCTTATAGTAAGCTGCCAAAGTAGTTGCAAATGTGGTTGCAGTATCACCATGCACCAGTACAATATCAGGCTTATAATTATGAAATACTTCCTTCATCCCTTGAAGAATGCAAGTCGTCACATCAGTAAGATCCTGACCACTCTTCATAATAGCGAGATCAAAATCAGGTTCGAGTTTAAACAACTCTAACACTTGATCCAGCATTTCACGGTGCTGCCCCGTGACGCAGATCTTAGCGTCAAAACGCTCATCTGCGCGCAACGCCAGAGCTAAGGGAGCCATTTTTATAGCTTCCGGTCGCGTACCGAAAACACTCAAAATCTTTAAAGTCATTACCGATGATTCCATATCATAATTTAGTCAGAGAATAAGCTCGAAACTGGCGATCTGAGCATGTTCCTGCCAAACCTACCGGTTATACTGTTCAGGCCATGGCCGCTTCTGCTCGGCAGCATAACATTAACAAGCGTACTGACGACATAACGTCTCTCTTCGAGCAAGCCCATTTCGCACGCCCTCGCAATTCCAGCCATCGGAAACTGGCCGCCGCCTTACCCTCAAAGCTCAAACAAACCCGCGCTCAACCAGTTATATCGATCGCCGCAAGGGCTTTCTGTGAGCAACCAAGCCTCTGACCTACACCATAACGACCTTGGTTACCCCCATGGGATCATTCGCCTATTAGCGATAGTGCCCTCCAGCCAGGCCCAAACCTACGTAGAGAACACACACATCACCCCGAGCCCCAGCCAACGCCTCTCAGTCCGACGTGATCAGCTAGCCAGCGTTCCCTAACACATAAAAAAGTGAGGCCAAACGCCTCACGAATAGCGGATCATTTCGCCAGCAAACTATTACCGCTCCGTGAACGCTGACCGGATAAATCCCCTTCTGCACGAGGGTCAGAACTAGCAATAGAGGTAGAATCAACCCTTCCGTTATGCGCGATAATTTTGCCTCCCTGTATTGCCTGCCTGGCGAGCGCAATACATATCGCAAGCACCCCGCCCAGGAGCAAGCCAAGCAGAAGCACCAGCGGCCGATTCGGGCTCGCTGGCGCCAACGGCTCAAGTGCCTGCTGATCGACACTCACCAACTTCAGCTTGGTCATGTCAATATTTAGACTGCTTAGTCGAGACATCTCAGCTCGCAGCGGCTGAACCCCAGCAAGAAAAATTTCTTCATTTTTCCGAGCTTTCAGCACCTCAACTTCTCGATTGGATGCCAATAGCTGAATTTCTTTGGCAATCTGAGCGATACGCGGCTCAGTAAATTCATCCGACACCCGACTTCTTAACTGAGCGAGCTCTGCCTTTAGCGCATCCACCCCCATAAAATATAGAGGCGTTTGCTGGTTATTGATCTCTGTTCGCATTACGCTACCGGCTACAGCACTCCCCGACTCACCCAATGAAGAGGGTGTAGTAGGTTTTTGGATGCCTAAGGATTTGGCTATACCAATTGCCTCATTCAACTGAGCGATTCGATCATTACGAAGCGTTTTCAACTGGGCACGAAGCGCCCTTAACTCATCCTGAAGCTGCGCAAGCCTCAATGAGTCAGCCTCCTGCAACGAGGCTATTTTGGCAGTTTTTTCAATATCATAACCCGAGCGAGCGGCTTCAAGCTTACCCTTCAACTCGCTAAGACGGTTATTGACAATTACCTCCAAGTCGGCAGCAACTTTTTTACGCTCACTGGCGATGGCATAATCGACAAAACCATTAAGAATAGCGACCCCATCAACGCCTTTAGGATAGGTCATTTCAAGTTTTACATAAGCGCTCAGCAAATTCTTCTTTTCAGGCTCTGGAAGAATCAACCGAATAGAGTTTCGGTTGAAATCTTCAAAACTTTGCTCAAGCGTTTGACCCGGACGCACAAATTTTTCGAACAACTTGGGGTTGGCCCTAAAGAAAGCCAATCGAGCATCGTAAGAATCCAGCGCTGCGCCGACCCGGAGTAGAGCTTCGGAGGGTGGCAACTGATAAATCTCAGAGCGATTGAGCGCATCCAACTCATTGATGGCAGCCGGCCGCAGCACAGAACTGACTTTATATTCAGGAGTCGCGAGGAAAGCATAAGCAGCTGCTATTAGCACACAGCTTAAGGTCACCAGAGCCAGCAGCTTTTTTTGCTGCCAAACAGATTGAAACATCGCGACAAGGTCGATCCCGTCGGATATAGGTGCTGGGGGAATACGGAGGCTACTACTCACAACAAAAACCTGCCTTCAAAGAGAAACTGCGGGCTCGTTATGCAGACAAAATTGCGTTTTTTTATTCTAATTGGGTGACCGCCAAAACCCAGCGTCTCTGCCAAATTTTGAGCGCACAAAATGCCTGTTATCGAGAACAGATTCCATTCTGCCATCTCTTCGACATATTACAAGTCTTGACATGTATGTAGGGCGATTCTGAATTTTCCAATAGAACTGTCGCAACCAACGGGGGATAGGTCGCTACGCAGCTCAAAGCGCTCGATATGATAAGGTTTCTGACAAACGGTCACCAACACCGCTGATCCCCATCACAACTGCCAACCAAGACTTAAACCTTAAGCCACCGCCTTACCCCGACGCCTACGCACAACCACCCCCAACACCGGCCCAATAATCATCCCCAAAATCAAAGCCACCACCACAAACACCGCCACCGGCATCTGCGCAGTACTCCACCCCAGGAACGACAGTGCCACACCCTGCTGGTTCTCCAGCACAAACGCCAGAACCACCAAAGCCGCAAGCACTGCAATCAACACCGCAACAACGCGCTTAACCCCACGCATACTCTTCTCCTTCCCCAAAAACACTCAGACGCCTTCTTCCTCTTCTTCGTTCACCCGATCGCGCAATTCCTTGCCCGGTTTGAAGTGGGGAACGAATTTGCCGTCAAGGCTGACGGATTGGCCGGTTTTTGGGTTGCGGCCTACGCGCGGTGCGCGGTAGTGCAGGGAGAAGCTGCCGAAGCCGCGGATTTCGATGCGATCTCCGGTGGCCAGGCATTGGGACATTTGCTCAAGCATGGTCTTGATAGCCAGCTCCACATCCTTGGATGAGAGCAGCCCTTGATGGGTGACAATTCGTTCGATCAACTCCGACTTCGTCATATTTTTCCCTTCTTTTTCAAGCAGCTAGGAAAAGCGCTCCGAAGGTTTTAGCATGAGTTGATGAATTTGAACAGCCCATGTGTCAACTTATGTGGGGCTGAATAAACACGCTCAGCGAGCGGTCAACCCCTTACTTACAGATCACCAACATGGTCCGCGTCACCGCGCCAGCAGGGTTCCAGCCGAACAGGTAGTCGCCCTCTTCGTCCTCCGCATCACTGGAGCGGGTAATGACCTTATAGCCCTGCATCTTGCACTCACGGGCGGCGCGTTTTTCGCATTTTTCCCACTTGTTACCCAGGCCAGAGCAGTCGATCTCGATGCCGCTGACGCCACGCTTGGCGTGGGTCTTGGCGCTGGTAGAGGAGCAGCCTGCAAGCGCCAGCAAAGCGAATACTACGATAATTCTGTTCATTCAAACCCTTATTGAGTCAGCAACGCGAAATAGCCGTTTTTAAAACTATAGTCAGTTCTGACATTGGGCTGAACACCTTCGTTCAGTGCAGTTGCCTCATCAAATTTCAGGCACAAAAAAGGGCGACCGAGGTCGCCCTTTTTCTACAGCTTTACAGAACTTAGTTCTGCTTAGCCATTGCCTGGCGCAGCAGTGCCGCCATGGTGGTGTCAGCAGCAGCTTCCGGAGCAGCTTCTTTCAGGCTCTGGATAGCTTCTTTCTCTTCCACTTCGTCTTTCGACTTGATGGAGAGCTGAATCACGCGGCTCTTGCGGTCAACGCTGATGATCTTGGCTTCTACTTCCTGGCCTTCTTTCAGAACGTTGCGCGCGTCTTCAACGCGGTCACGGCTGATTTCGGAGGCTTTCAGAGTCGCTTCGATATCGTCGGCCAGAACGATGATGGCGCCTTTGGCGTCAACTTCTTTCACAGTGCCTTTAACGATGGCGCCTTTGTCGTTCTCTTGAACGTACTCGGAGAACGGATCGCTTTCCAGTTGCTTGATACCCAGGGAGATGCGCTCGCGCTCTGGGTCAACCGACAGGATAACGGTGTCCAGCTCGTCGCCCTTCTTGAAACGACGAACAGCTTCTTCGCCAACTTCGTTCCAGGAGATGTCGGACAGGTGAACCAGGCCGTCGATGCCGCCGTCCAGACCAATGAAGATACCGAAATCGGTGATCGACTTGATGGTGCCGGAGATTTTATCGCCCTTGTTGAACTGGCCAGAGAAATCTTCCCATGGGTTAGATTTGCACTGCTTGATGCCCAGGGAGATACGACGACGCTCTTCGTCGATGTCCAGAACCATAACTTCCACTTCGTCGCCGACTTGTACGACTTTCGAAGGGTGGATGTTCTTGTTGGTCCAGTCCATTTCGGAAACGTGTACCAGGCCTTCCACGCCTTCTTCCAGCTCTGCGAAGCAGCCGTAGTCGGTCAGGTTGGTAACACGCGCGGTTACGCGAGTGCTTTCTGGGTAACGAGCCTTGATAGCAACCCATGGATCTTCGCCCAGCTGCTTCAAGCCCAGGGAAACGCGGTTACGCTCACGATCGTACTTCAGAACCTTGACATCGATCTCGTCGCCAACGTTGACGATTTCGGAAGGATGCTTGATACGCTTCCAAGCCATGTCGGTAATGTGCAGCAGGCCATCGACGCCACCCAGATCGACGAATGCGCCGTAATCGGTGAGGTTCTTGACGATACCTTTGACTTGTTGGCCTTCCTGCAGGGATTCCAGCAGAGCTTCACGCTCGGCGGAGTTCTCTGCTTCCAGCACGCTGCGACGGGAAACGACAACGTTGTTGCGCTTCTGGTCGAGCTTGATGACTTTGAATTCGAGTTCTTTGCCTTCCAGGTGCGTGGTGTCGCGCACTGGACGAACGTCGACCAAAGAACCTGGCAGGAACGCACGGATGCCGTTAACGTCGACAGTGAAGCCGCCTTTAACCTTACCGTTGATAACGCCCTTGACCACTTCTTCAGCTGCGAAGGCTGCTTCGAGAACAATCCAGCATTCAGCGCGCTTGGCTTTTTCACGGGACAGCTTGGTTTCACCGAAACCGTCTTCAACCGAGTCCAGAGCAACGTGAACTTCGTCACCGACATTGATAGTCAGGTCACCAGCATCGTTGTAGAACTGTTCCAGCGGGATCAGAGCTTCAGACTTCAGACCAGCGTGAACGGTTACCCAGCGAGCTTGGTAATCGATATCAACGATAACACCGGTGATGATGGAGCCTGCCTGAAGGTTCAGGGTTTTTAGGCTTTCTTCAAAGAGTTCCGCAAAGCTTTCGCTCATTTTAATTCCTGTTGATAAGGGCGAAGAATACGCCCATCTCCACACCCCAGACGGTGTGGGTCAGTTTCAGTTAAAAGAAGCCACCGCAGGACTATGACTGGTCCCCTGCGGCCTTCTTGATCACCCGGCGATATCGCGAATGGCGATTTCACTCATGATGCGTTCCAGCACCTGCTCGATGGACAGCTCCGTGGAATCCAGCTGTATGGCGTCAGCCGCCGGTTTGAGCGGGGCTACCGCACGCTGGGTATCACGCTCATCGCGTGCACGGATCTCATCTAGCAGACTCGACAGACTAACACCATCGACTTTGCCCTTCAACTGCAAGTAACGGCGGCGTGCCCGCTCCTCGGCGCTGGCGGTCAGGAAAATCTTCAGCGGCGCCTCGGGAAACACCACCGTGCCCATGTCGCGGCCATCGGCCACCAGGCCCGGCGCCTCCTGGAATGCGCGCTGGCGCTGCAGCAGCGCCTCGCGCACGGCGGGCAGCGCAGCCACTTGGGAGGCGCCCGCGCCGATACTCTCAGTGCGAATCACATCGCTGACTTCATCACCTTCCAGAATGATGCGCTGCAACTGACCCTCGGTCGCCGCAATGAACTGCACATCCAGATGGGCGGCAAGCTTCGTCAGCAATTCTTCGTTGGTCAGGTCAACACCATGGTTGTGCGCAGCAAACGCCAGCAGGCGGTACAGCGCGCCAGAATCCAGCAGGCACCAACCCAGGCGCTTGGCCAGAATGCCAGCGATTGTGCCTTTGCCCGAGCCACTAGGCCCGTCGATGGTAATCACCGGTGCTTTGATATTCACAATTGAGCCTCTTGGGCAACACGGATGCCGACTTGGGCACACAGTGTCAGAAAGTTCGGAAAAGACGTAGCAACATTGGCGCAGTCAAGGATACGAATAGGCGCCATCGCCCGCAGGGAAGCCACACTGAACGCCATGGCAATCCGGTGATCGCCATGGGCATGCACTTCACCGCCGCCCATCGGGCCACCGTCAATGATAATCCCATCAGGCGTGGGTTCACACTTCACGCCCAGGGCCAACAGACCGTCGGCCATCACCTGGATACGGTCGGACTCCTTGAGCCGCAACTCCTCGGCACCGCGCAAAACGGTGCGACCTTGAGCGCAGACTGCGGCAATAAACAGCACAGGGAACTCATCAATCGCCAACGGCACCAGGGCCTCTGGAATTTCGATGCCCTTGAGCGCGGCGGCACGCACACGTAGATCCGCAACCGGCTCGCCGCCCACCTCGCGCTGATTTTCGAGGGCGATATCAGCCCCCATCAGCCGCAGGATATCGATTACCCCGGTGCGGGTCGGGTTGATACCGACATGCTCCAGCAGCAGCTCGGAGCCCTCGGCAATCGAGGCCGCCACCAGGAAAAACGCCGAAGACGAAATATCCCCCGGCACTTCAATACGCGTAGCGGTCAACCCATGCCCCGACGCCAGCGACGCCGTCGCGCCCTGCACCGCCACCGGGTAACCAAAGCCGCGCAGCATGCGCTCGGTGTGGTCGCGGGTCGGTGCGGGCTCGGTCACCGAGGTTTTACCCTCCGCGTACAACCCCGCCAACAACAGGCAGGATTTCACCTGGGCACTGGCCATGGGCAGTACATAGTTCAAGCCTTTGAGCGACTGCCCACCACGAATGCTCAGTGGCGGACGCCCGTCCGGCCCCGTCTCGATGATTGCGCCCATTTCCCGCAGCGGCTTGGCTACGCGGTTCATCGGGCGCTTGGACAGCGAGGCATCGCCGGTCAGCACGCTGTCAAAGCTCTGCGCCGCCAATACACCGGCCAACAGGCGCATCGATGTGCCGGAATTACCCACATAGATCGGCCCCGGCGCAGCCTTCAGGCCATGCAGGCCGACACCGTGAATGGTCACGCGCCCATGGTGCGGGCCCTCGATCACCACGCCCATGTCGCGAAAGGCCTGCAAGGTCGCCAGGGCATCTTCACCCTCAAGGAAGCCCTCCACCTCGGTCACACCTTCGGCCAACGACCCCAGCATGATCGAGCGATGAGAGATCGACTTGTCACCCGGCACGCGTATGCGCCCGCTCAAGCGGCCACCCGGGCTGGCGATGAAGGTCAAGTCATCGGTGCTCACTGCGGTTTCCATGTAGGCCCGGCGCGCGAGGATCTTGCTGAAATGTTCACGCGCCACCCGCGCACGGGTGAACACGCCCAGCAGTTGATGGCCGTCTCCCGCATCCACCGCGTCGCGCAAGGCGTCGAGGTCACTGCGGAAGGTGTCCAGAGTGCGCAACACCGCTTCGCGATTGGCGAGGAAGATGTCGTGCCACATCACCGGATCGCTGCCGGCAATCCGCGTGAAATCGCGGAAGCCGCCGGCGGCGTAGCGGAAAATCTCGAGGTTCTCGTTGCGCTTGGCCAGCGAATCCACCAGGCCAAATGCCAACAGATGCGGCAAGTGGCTGGTCGCTGCCAACACTTCGTCGTGACGCTCGACCTGCATATGCTCCACATCCGCGCCCAGCTCGCGCCAAAGACGATCCACCACTGCCAACGCCGTGGGATCGGTTTGCGCAAGCGGCGTCAGGATGACCTTATGCCGACGGAACAACTGCGCATTGGATGCCTCCACCCCGCTCTGCTCGGAGCCAGCAATGGGATGGCCCGGTACAAAGCGCGGCGGCATCCCACCAAACGCCAATCGTGCCGCACGCACCACGTTGCCTTTGGCGCTGCCCACATCGGTAAGGATCGCTTGCCCGAGGTCCATGCCTGCCAGTACCGCCAGCAATTTCTCCATGGCCAGGATCGGCACGGCAAGCTGGATCACATCCGCGCCCTGGCACGCAACGGCCAGGTCCGCCTCACAGCGGTCCACCACCCCCAACTCCACCGCCAACGTGCGCGACTGCGGGTCGAGGTCCACGCCCACCACTTCGCCACACAGCCCACTTTCACGCAGGCCCTTGGCGAAGGAGCCACCGATCAACCCCAGGCCGACCACCACCAGGCGACCGATCATAGGCACAGCAGGTTGCAATGCAGTGACATCAACCACGGGCCAGAACCTTGGCCAACGCCTCAAGGAAGCGGCTGTTCTCAGCCGGCAGACCGATGGTGATACGCAGATGGTTCGGCATGCCGTAGTTGGCCACCGGGCGCACGATCACGCCCTCGCGCAGCAAGCCCTGGAACACCGGCGCAGCCACCTGGCCGAGGTCGACGCAGATGAAGTTGCCCTTGGACGGAATCCAGCCCAGGCCCAGCTCACGAAAGCCTTCCTGCAATTGCAGCATGCCGCTTTCGTTGAGACGACGGCCTTCTTCCAGGTATTCGGCATCCTTCACCGCCGCACAGGCGGCCGCCAGGGCCAGGCTGTTAACGTTGAACGGCTGGCGCACGCGGTTCAGCACATCGGCGACCACGGGCGTGGACAAGCCATAACCGACCCGCAACGACGCCAGGCCATAAGCCTTGGAGAACGTACGCGACACCAGCAGGTTCGGGTAGGCCGCGAGGAAATCCAGGCCATCGGGCAGGTCGCTGCCTTCGGCGTACTCGATGTAGGCTTCGTCCAGCACGACCAGCACATGCCCCGGCACGTCCTGCAGGAATTCGTTCAGTGCCTGCTCGTCAAACCAGGTGCCGGTCGGGTTGTTCGGGTTGGCTATAAACACCACGCGAGTCTGGGCATCGATGGCCGCCAGCATCGCCGGCAAGTCATGGCCCCAGTCCTTGGCAGGAATCACGCGAGCATCCGCCCCCACCGCCTGAGTCACGATCGGGTAGACCGCAAACGCGTGCTCGCTGAACACCGCATTCAAGCCTGGCGCCAAGTAAGCACGGGCGACCAGCTCAAGGATGTCGTTGGAGCCATTGCCCAGGGTCACCTGGTTCAGCTCGACCCGGCACTTGTCCGCCAGCAAAGACTTGAGCGCAAAACCGTTGCCATCGGGATAACGGGTCAGTTCGGCCAGCTCTTCACGAATCGCCGCCAACACTTTTGGGCTCGGGCCCAGCGGGTTTTCGTTACTCGCCAGCTTGACGATTTTGGACGGGTCCAGATTCAACTCGCGGGCCAGTTCGTCCACAGGCTTGCCTGGAACGTAAGGCGAGAGTTGTTGCACGCCCGGCTGCGCCAGGGCGAGGAAGTTGCCACTCATGTCAAAGCCTCACAAAACCGCTTTCGGGTAAGAGCCCAGCACCTTGAGTGCCACGGCTTCCTGACTGATTTTCTCCAGCACGCCCTTGACCAGAGGGTCGCGGTGATGGCCCATGAAGTCGATAAAGAATACGTAGGTCCACTTACCGCTGCGCGAAGGACGAGTCTCGATGCGCGTCAGGTCAATCCCGTTGTCGTGGAACGGCACCAGCAGCTCATGCAGCGCGCCGGGCTTGTTGCTCATGGAGACGATGATCGAGGTCTTGTCGTCGCCGGTGGGCGGCACTTCCTGGCTGCCGATCATCAAAAAGCGCGTGGAGTTATCCGGGCGATCTTCGATCTTTTCGGCCAGGCGCGTCAGGCCGTACAGGCCGGCAGCCATATCGCCGGCAATCGCCGCCGAGTTCCACTCACCCTTGACCCGCTTGGCCGCCTCGGCGTTGCTGGACACCGCAACGCGCTCTACATTCGGGTAATGGGCGTCCAACCACTTGCGGCACTGGGCCAGGGACTGGGCGTGGGAATAGATACGGCTGATGCTGTCGGTCTTGGTGTTTTCACCCACCAGCAGGTGGTGGTGGATACGCAGCTCCACCTCACCGCAGATGACCATGTCGTGCTCAAGGAAGCTGTCCAGCGTGTGGTTGACCGCGCCTTCGGTGGAGTTTTCCACCGGCACCACGCCAAAATTCACCGCACCGGCCGCGACTTCACGGAAGACTTCGTCGATGGCCGCCATCGGCTTGCTGATCACCGCATGGCCGAAGTGCTTCATGGCTGCCGCCTGGGTGAAGGTGCCTTCAGGGCCGAGGTAAGCCACTTTCAGCGGCTGCTCCAGCGCCAGGCACGAGGACATAATTTCACGGAACAATCGCGCCATCTCTTCGTTGCCCAACGGGCCCTTGTTGCGTTCCATCACACGCTTGAGCACCTGGGCTTCACGCTCGGGCCGGTAGAACACCGGCACTTCGCCTTCCGCCAGGGACGCCATTTTCACCCGGGCCACTTCCTGGGCGCAGCGCGCGCGCTCACTGATCAGTTCCAGGACCTTCTCGTCCAGACTGTCAATGCGTACGCGCAGGGCCTTGAGTTCTTGCTCAGACATTAGCCGTGTTCCTTCTCGAACTCTGCCATGTAGGCAACCAGCGCATTGATGGCGTGGATGTCAACGGCGTTATAAATGGAGGCGCGCATGCCACCCACCGAGCGGTGGCCCTTGAGGTTCAGCAGGCCGCGCGCGTCGGCGCCGGCCAGGAACGGCTTGTCCAGGCGGTCGTCGGCCAGGCGGAACGGCACGTTCATCCACGAGCGGTCGCTGAGGTTGATCGGGTTGCTGTACAGGCCGCTGGCGTCGATAAAGTCGTACAGGACGCGCTTCTTCTCTTCGTTGAGCTTGCCCATGGCCGCCACGCCGCCCTGCTCCTTGAGCCATTCGAACACCAGGCCCGACAGGTACCAGGCAAACGCCGGCGGGGTGTTGTACATCGAGCCGTTATCGGCCGCGACCTTGTAGTTGAGCATGGTCGGGCACACCGAGCGGGCGCGGCCCAGCAGGTCTTCGCGGATGATATTGACCAGGATGCCGCTCGGGCCGATGTTCTTCTGCGCGCCGGCGTAGATCATGCCGTACTTGGACACGTCGATCGGGCGCGAGAGGATGTCCGAGGACATGTCGCACACCAGCGGAACGTCACCGACTTGCGGCACCCAATCAAATTCCAGGCCACCGATGGTTTCGTTCGCGACGTAGTGAACGTAGGCCGCGTCCTTGGTCAGCTTCCACTCGTTCTGACCGGGAATGGCGAAGTAGTCGTAGGGCTTGGCGGTGCCTGCCACATTGACATGCCCGTAGCGCGAGGCTTCTTCGATAGCCTTCTGACCCCAGATACCGGTGTCGATATAGTCGGCAGTCCCGCCTTCTGGCAGCAGGTTCAGCGGTAACTGGGCGAACTGCTGGCTCGCGCCGCCTTGCAGGAACAACACTTTGTAGTCGGAGGGGATGTCCAGCAAGTCGCGCAGATCCTGCTCGGCCTTGGTGGCGATGGACACAAACTCATCGCTGCGATGGCTCATTTCCATCACGGAGAGGCCTTTTCCATGCCAGTCGAGGAGTTCACCCTGCGCACGCTGCAGGACTGCTTCAGGAAGCGCCGCGGGACCGGCACAGAAGTTATAGGCTCTCTTGCTCACATCCAATCTCACTCTGATCTGGTGGGGCTGCAATCATGTCAGCAACGCCCTCGTTCTGGAGCGGACATCTGTGGGAGCTGGCTTGCCTGCGATAGCAGCGCCGCGGTATCACTGAATGACCGAGGCGCCTGTATCGCAGGCAAGCCAGCTCCCACATGGACCGCGTCCAGGCAAAGGGCGCTGTATTTCATACGGGACAAACAACAAGGGGGCGAATCTTCATCCGCCCCCTGTGTGTCCGCTTACTCCTGCGGTTCTTCTTCGTCTGCGGCAGCGTCGAGGGTTGGCTCGTCAACGTTGTCATCGCCAGCTGCGATCACCTCGCCTTCAAATTCCTCACCTTCGAGCTCTTCACCTTCGACTTCCGAAGGCTCCTGCACACGCTCCAGGCCGACCAGTTTTTCGTCCTTGGCCAGCTTGATCAGGGTCACGCCCTGGGTGTTACGGCCCAGGCTCGACACTTCCGCCACACGGGTACGCACCAAGGTGCCCTGGTCGGAAATCAGCATGATCTCCTCGCCATCGAGCACCTGCACCGCGCCGACCAGACGGCCGTTGCGGTCGTTGCTGACCATGGCGATCACGCCCTGGCCGCCACGCTTGTACTCCGGGAACTCACTGATGGCGGTACGCTTGCCATAACCACGCTCGGAAGCGGTGAGGATCTGGCTGCCTTCTTCCGGGATCAGCATGGAAATCAGCTTCTGCCCTTCCGGCAGGCGCATGCCGCGTACACCGCGGGCGGTACGGCCCATGGCTCGTACGTCGGATTCCTTGAAGCGTGTGACCTTGCCGCCATCGGAGAACAGCATGACTTCGCGCTCGCCATCGGTGATGGCTGCGGAAATCAGCACGTCGCCTTCGTCCAGTTCCAAGGCGATCAGGCCCACGCTGCGTTGACGGCTGAAGGATTCCAGCGGGGTCTTCTTCACGGTGCCTTTGGCGGTGGCCATGAAGATGAAGTGACCTTCGGTGTATTCCTCGACCGGCAGCATGGTGGTGATGTATTCGTCACTGTCCAGCGGCAGCAGGTTGACCAACGGACGACCACGGGCAGCGCGGGAGGCTTCCGGGATTTCGTAAGTCTTGAGCCAGTACACCTTGCCCTTGCTGGAGAACAGCAGCAGCGTGGTGTGGCTGTTGGCGACCAGCAGATGAGCGATGTAGTCCTCATCCTTCACGCCGGTAGCCGATTTACCTTTACCGCCACGACGCTGGGCCTGATAAGCAGCCAGCGGCTGGGTCTTGGCATAGCCGCCGTGGGAGATGGTCACCACGCGCTCTTCTTCCGGGATCATGTCACCCAGGGTCAGGTCCAGGCGCGCATCGAGGATTTCGGTGCGGCGCACGTCGCCGTATTCGGCGCGGATCACTTCCAGTTCTTCGCGGATCACTTCCATCAGGCGCACGGCGCTGCTGAGGATGCGGATCAACTCGCCGATCTGGTTGAGGATCTCCTGATACTCGGCCAGCAGCTTCTCGTGCTCCAGGCCAGTCAGGCGGTGCAGGCGCAGTTCCAGGATGGCCTGGGCCTGTTCTGGCGACAGGAAGTACTTGCCTTCACGCAGACCGTATTGCGGGTCCAGGGTCTCGGGGCGGCACGAGTCGGCGCCAGCGCGCTCAACCATCGCGACCACGGCGCTGGATTCCCAAGGTGTGCTGATCAGCGCTTCCTTGGCTTCCGACGGGGTTGGCGAGGCCTTGATCAGGGCGATCACCGGGTCGATGTTCGACAACGCAACCGCCTGGCCTTCCAGGATATGGCCGCGCTCGCGGGCCTTGCGCAGTTCGAACACGGTACGGCGGGTCACTACTTCGCGACGGTGACGCACGAAGGCTTCCAGCAGGTCCTTGAGGTTCAGGATGCGCGGGCGGCCGTCGATCAGGGCAACCACGTTGATACCAAACACGCTTTGCAGCTGGGTCTGGGCGTAGAGGTTGTTGAGGATCACCTCGGGCACTTCGCCGCGGCGCAGCTCGATGACCACGCGCATACCGTCCTTGTCGGACTCGTCGCGCAGCTCGGTGATGCCTTCCAGCTTCTTCTCTTTAACCAGCTCGGCGATCTTCTCGATCAGGCGTGCCTTGTTCAGCTGGTAAGGGAGTTCGGTGATGACGATCTGCTGGCGGCCACCGACCTTGTCGATGTCTTCGATCATCGAGCGGGCACGCATGTAAATGCGCCCGCGGCCAGTGCGGTAGGCTTCGATGATGCCGGCGCGACCGTTGATGATCGCGGCGGTCGGGAAGTCCGGGCCCGGGATGTATTGCATCAGCTCATCGACGGTCAGCTCAGGGTTGTCGATAAGGGCCAGGCAACCGTCGATGACTTCACCGAGGTTGTGCGGCGGGATGTTGGTGGCCATGCCCACGGCGATACCGCTGGAACCGTTGACCAGCAGGTTGGGAATCTTGGTGGGCATGACAGCCGGGATCATTTCGGTGCCGTCGTAGTTCGGCACCCAGTCCACGGTTTCTTTATGCAGGTCGGCCAGCAGCTCGTGCGCCAGCTTGGTCATGCGCACTTCGGTGTATCGCATGGCCGCGGCGTTGTCGCCGTCCACCGAACCGAAGTTGCCCTGGCCGTCTACCAGCAGGTAGCGCAGGGAAAACGGCTGCGCCATCCGAACGATGGTGTCGTACACCGCAGTGTCGCCGTGAGGGTGATACTTACCGATCACGTCACCGACAACACGGGCAGATTTCTTGTACGGCTTGTTCCAGTCGTTACCCAGCTCGCTCATCGCGAACAGCACACGCCGGTGCACGGGCTTCAAGCCATCGCGCGCATCAGGCAGTGCCCGACCGACAATTACGCTCATCGCGTAGTCGAGGTAGGACTGTTTCAGCTCGTCTTCGATATTGACCGGGAGGATTTCTTTGGCCAGTTCGCCCATGAGAAGCCTGATTCCTTTTTCGGGTGAAACCTCGTCACATCCATTCGGGACGAACGAAGCTCGCCGCTGCCGGCACGGTGCCTGACAACGACTTACGACAAATCAACGAGTTATGACACGGATCTGCACGTTATAGGCAACCCCTCGGGGCAGCCCTGGAAACCGCCGGATGTTATCACAATCGCCGCCACGCACCTATCCCCCTGATGCGCATGGAGGCTAGTAATTTGACGGATGACAGGCTTGAAGGGGACGAGAGGGGCTCAGAGGCGCGATGGTGCTTTTTTGCGAGGGTGGAATGCAGACGTTTTGTTGACTTCAAGGGCCGATCGCAGGCAAGCCAGCTCCCACCTTTGATTTGTGAATACAGTTAAAGGTGGGAGCTGGCTTGCCTGCGATGGCGCCCCCACAGGCACCCACATACTCAATGCAGCCGCTTACGACACATCAACTTGGCCAGTTTTGCGGTATCTGGCCGCTCGACAATGCCTTTTTCGGTGACGATCACGTCAATCAGGTCCGCAGGCGTCACATCAAATACAGGGTTGAGCGCCGCGATATCCAACCGCTGCCCATCAACCTCAAGCAACTCACCCATATCGCGCTGCTCCAGCGCAACATCCTCCCCCGTAGCCATCATCAAATCGAGGGTCGAACTTGACGCCACCACCATAAAGCGCACGCCATGGTGCATGGCACAGACGGCCAGTTGATAAGTGCCGATCTTGCTGACCACATCGCCATTGGCCGCAATACAGTCAGCACCCACCACCACCCAGGTCACGCCTTTGGTCTTGAGGATATGCGCCCCGGCGGAGTCGGCATTCACCGCCACCGGGATGCCCTGGCCCGCCAACTCCCACGCCGTCAGACGCGAGCCTTGCAGCCATGGGCGGGTTTCATTGACATAGACCTGCTCGACCAACCCCTCCAGATACGCCGCGTGAATCACCCCGAGGGCTGTGCCAACGCCGCCGGAAGCCAACGCGCCGGCATTGCCATGGGTAAGGATCGCCTGGGCATTGCCCTGATGCTTGCGAATCCGCTCCATACCCAACTGGGCCATGACCACATTGGCTTCCCGATCACTCTCATGGATCGCGACGGCTTCGGCCTCCAACACCACCAGCGGGTCGGCGTCCTGCTTGAGGTGATCCAGGCGGTCGCGCATGCGCTGCAAGGCCCAGAACAAATTCGATGCGGTCGGCCGGGTGTGGGCCAGCAAGGCGTAGTCTTCTTCCCACGCGGCCTGCCAGTCACCGCCCTCGGCGATGCGCTCGCGGGCGGCGAGCACCAAGCCATAGGCAGCGCAGATGCCGATGGCCGGTGCGCCCCGCACCACCATGGTGCGAATGGCGTCAGCCACCGCTTCAACGGTACCGCAGGCCACCCAGTGCTCCCGGGACGGCAAAACACGCTGGTCGAGCAGGTGCAGCGCGCCATCACGCCATTCGATGGCCTTCACGTTCTCTGCAGCCAACAGTCGGTCGCGCATCCCTTACCCCGCACTCATGAACAAAAGCCGCCGATTATAGCGATCCGCCAGCCGGGACGCTCGGGTATACTTCGCCCTTCTTTTATAGCTGCCTGGGAAGAAGCCTGCGATGACCTCCACTGCCGCCCCGCTCGACTTGTTGCTGCTGCCGACCTGGCTGGTACCCGTCGAGCCCGCTGGGGTGGTGCTCAAGGAGCACGGCCTGGGTATCCGCGATGGCTGCATTGCCTTTATCGGGCCACGGGACGCGGCGTTGAAGCTGGCGGCGCAAGAGGTGCGTGAACTGCCCGGCATGCTGCTCAGCCCCGGCCTGGTCAATGCACACGGCCATGCAGCCATGAGCCTGTTCCGCGGCCTGGCCGACGATTTGCCACTGATGACCTGGCTGGAAAAGCACATCTGGCCCGCCGAAGCCAAGTGGGTCGATGAAGCGTTCGTGCGTGACGGTACCAACCTGGCCATTGCCGAGCAGATCAAGGGCGGCATCACCTGCTTCTCGGACATGTATTTCTACCCCAAGGTCGCCAGTGACTGCGTGCACAACAGCGGTATGCGTGCGCAGATCGCACTGCCGATCCTCGACTTCCCGATCCCCGGCGCCAGCAGTGCCGACGAGGCGATTCGCCAGGGTATCGAGCTGTTCGGCGACCTCAAGCACCACCCGCGCATCAAAATCACCTTCGGCCCCCACGCGCCCTACACCGTGTGCGATGCCAACCTGGAAAAGATCCGGGTGATCGCCGAAGAGCTGGACGCCGTGATCCATATGCACGTTCACGAAACTGCCTTTGAAGTGCAGCAAGCCGTCGAGCAGACCGGCGAGCGGCCATTGGCGCGCCTGGCTCGCCTTGGCCTGCTGGGCCCGCGCTTTCAGGCCGTGCACATGACCCAAATCAGCGAAGACGACCTGGCTTTACTGGTAGAAAGCAACACCAGCGTCATTCACTGCCCGGAATCGAACCTGAAACTGGCCAGCGGCTTTTGCCCGGTGGAGCGCTTGTGGCAGGCTGGCGTCAACGTGGCCATCGGCACCGACGGCGCTGCCAGCAACAATGACTTGGATTTGCTCGGCGAAACCCGCACGGCGGCGATGCTGGCCAAGGCCGTGGCCGGCTCGGCCACTGCGCTGGATGCCCACCGCGCCCTGCGCATGGCCACACTCAACGGCGCCAGGGCGATGGGCCTGGACAGCCAGATTGGCTCCCTGGAAGTCGGCAAGGCGGCAGACATCGTCGCTTTTGATCTTTCCGGGCTGGCGCAACAACCGATCTACGATCCGGTCTCACAGCTTATATATGCCACCGGGCGCGATTGCGTGAAACACCTTTGGGTTGCCGGCAAGCCATTGCTCGACGACCGGCAATTGACCCGCATGGATGAACAACAGTTGACCGCCACGGCCATTGCCTGGGGCCAACGCATCAGCGGGCACAGCGAATAACGACGCGGCTGAAGCCTTGGGTTCAGCCGCGACACACCGACTTATCAGATTCAGAGGATTCACCATGAGCAACGTCGATCACGCCGAAATCGCCAAGTTTGAAGCCCTGGCTCACCGCTGGTGGGACCGCGAGAGCGAATTCAAACCCCTGCACGATATCAACCCACTGCGGGTCAACTGGATTGACGAGCGCGTCAACCTGGCCGGCAAGAAGGTGCTGGACGTCGGTTGCGGCGGCGGCATCCTCAGCGAAGCCATGGCCCAGCGCGGCGCCACCGTCATGGGCATCGACATGGGTGAAGCGCCGCTGGCCGTGGCCCAGTTGCACCAGCTCGAATCCGGCGTGAGCGTGGAGTACCGCCAGATCACCGCCGAAGCCCTGGCCGAAGAAATGCCCGAGCAGTTCGACGTGGTCACCTGCCTGGAAATGCTCGAACACGTGCCAGACCCGTCCTCGGTGATCCGCGCGTGCTTCCGTATGGTCAAGCCCGGCGGCCAGGTGTTCTTCTCCACCATCAACCGCAACCCCAAGGCTTACCTGTTCGCGATCATCGGCGCCGAATACATCATGAAGCTGCTGCCGCGTGGCACCCATGATTTCAAGAAATTCATTCGCCCTTCCGAGCTGGGTGCGTGGAGCCGCCAGGCCGGGCTGACCGTCAAGGACATCATCGGCCTGACCTACAACCCGCTGACCAAGCACTACAAGCTGGCCAACGACGTTGACGTCAACTACATGATCCAGACCCTGCGCGAGGAGTAAGCCTGTGAAGTTGCGAGCGGTTCTCTTCGACATGGACGGTACCCTGCTGGATACCGCGCCGGACTTTATCGCCATCTGCCAGGCCATGCGCGCCGACCGAGGCCTGGAACCGATCAACCCGCAGCACATCCGCGATGAAATCTCCGGCGGTGCCCGGGCGATGGTTGCCGTGACCTTCTCGATGGATCCTGAATCCCCAGGCTTTGAAGAGCTGCGCCAGGAATTCCTGGAGCGCTACCTCAAGGACTGCGCGGTGCACAGCAAACTGTTCGACGGCATGGCCGAACTGCTGGAAGACATCGAGAAAGCCAAGCTGATCTGGGGCGTGGTCACCAACAAGCCGGTGCGCTTTGCCGAACCGATCATGCAGCGCCTGGGCCTGGCCGAACGCTCGGCCGTGCTGATCTGCCCGGACCATGTGAAAAACAGCAAGCCGGACCCGGAGCCGATGATCCTGGCGTGCAAAATGCTCGACCTGGACCCGGCCAGCGTGCTGTTCGTGGGCGATGACCTGCGCGACATCGAATCCGGCCGCGACGCGGGTACGCGCACGGCGGCGGTCACCTATGGCTATATCCACCCGGATGACAACCCCCGCCACTGGGGCGCGGATGTGGTGGTGGATCACCCGCTGGAATTGCGCAAGGTGCTGGATAACGCGCTGTGCAGTTGCTGATTGTTCGAAGATCTCAACAACGCTGAGATCAATGTGGGAGCTGGCTTGCCTGCGATAGCGGCCTGCCAGCCAGCACATCTGGCGGCAGTTAGTCCGCCATCGCAGGCAAGCCAGCCCCCACAGGAAATGGATTCCACTTCAAGTGGTGTATCACCTTGAATTTTGTCGAGGCTATTTATGTTTGATTACTCTGCACCGCCAGAACTGCTCAAAGGCCGGACCATCCTGGTAACCGGCGCCGGTCGCGGGATTGGCGCGGCAGCGGCGAAGACCTATGCCGCCCATGGCGCCACCGTGCTGTTGCTGGGCAAGACCGAAGCCAACCTGGCCCAGGTGTATGACGAGATCGAAGCCGCGGGCCACCCACAGCCGGTGGTAATCCCGTTCAACCTGGAGACCGCCCTGCCCCATCAATACGATGAGCTGGCAGCGATGATCGAAAAGGCATTCGGCCACCTCGACGGCCTGTTGCACAACGCCTCGATCATCGGCCCACGCACGCCCATCGAGCAGTTGTCCGGCGAGAATTTCATGCGGGTGATGCACGTCAACGTCAACGCGATGTTCATGCTGACCAGCACTTTGCTGCCGCTGCTCAAACTGTCCCAGGACGCGTCGGTGTTGTTCACCTCCAGCAGTGTCGGGCGCAAGGGCCGTGCTTATTGGGGTGCCTATGGCGTGTCCAAGTTCGCCACCGAGGGGCTGATGCAAACCCTGGCCGATGAGCTGGAAGATGTGGCCGCAGTGCGCGCCAACAGCATCAACCCGGGCGGCACCCGCACCAGCATGCGCGCCCAGGCGTACCCAGGGGAAAACCCGATGGAAAGGCCGGCGCCGGAAGAGATCATGCCGGTGTACCTGTACCTGATGGGACCCGACAGTGCCGGCATCAATGGCCAGGCCTTCGATGCGCAATAAGCCCTGACACACCGCAAAACAAAGGTGGGAGCTGGCTTGCCTGCGATAGCGGTGGTGAATATTCCATCGCCATCGCAGGCAAGCCAGCTCCCACATTGCGTTGTGGTGTAGTTAAAAACTCAATTTTTGACCACTTCCTCAAGGGTGAAGCGCCCCAACGGGTTCTGCAGGAAGTTGCTTATGTTCTTGCGTGAGATGTTGATGTACGGGCTGTAGTACAGGTCAATCCAGTTCACATCCTGCTTGGCCAGCTTCTGCAACTCCACATACATTTGCTCACGCTTGGCCGGGTCTGCCTCGATCCGCGCGGCCGCCACCAATGCCTTGACCTGGTCGTTCTTGTAGCGGGTCATGTAGTTCTGGTTGGTGTCGTGGCCCAGTACGAAGGTGGTTTTCTGGTCAGGGTCGAGGATATCGTTGGTCCAGTACATCACCGAAATATCGTATTCACCGTCCACCAGCATCTGCCAGCTTTGGGTGGGGTCGACTTTCTGCAGGTTGGCGGTCACGCCGACCTTGGCTAGCTGGTCCTTGATGATCACCGCGATCTGCTCGTCGGCCTCGTTGCCGGCGTTGACTACGTAGTTGAGCTTCAAGTCCTGGGCACCCGCAGCGGCCAGCAGCTTCTTGGCTTCGGCCGGGTCGTACGGGCGTTGCAGGTTGTTGGCGTAGTGGTACAGCGAGCCCTTTGGAATGTAGGAATAAGCCACGGTGCCTTGACCGTAAGTGACGGCTTTGACCAGCGATTGCTTGTCGATGGCCATGTCCAGGGCCTGGCGCACTTGCGGCTTGGCCAACAAGCCGTGCTCGTGGTTGATCAACAGGTGATCTTCACGGGTGGACGGGTCGGCGTGGATCACCACGTTCTGGTCTTTCTTCAGCTCTTCCACGCGGGAGAACGGTACAAAGATCGCCGTGTCGAGTTCGTTGTTCTGCACCATGCGCATGCGCGTGTTGTCATCGGTCACCGACACCCATTCCACGCCGTCCAGGCTCACGCTGCCGGCCTGCCAGAAATTCGGGTTTTTCTTCAGGATCACGCGGTCGCCCTTGCGCCACTCGTCCACGGTAAACGCGCCGGACGTCACCGGGTTTTCCGAGTAGGCGTCTTCGCCCATCTTGGTCATGGCTTTTTCCGACAGGATCGACACCGTTGGCGACGCCAGTTGCGAGAGGAAGGCCACAGCCGGGGTTTTCAGGGTGACCACCAGAGTCTTGGCATCGCTGGCCGTGGCGGTGTTGATCAGGCTGAACGGGTCGCTCCACAACGAGGCCTTGTTGTCGCGGATGCGCAGCAGGCTGAACGCGGCGTCGGCGGCAGTGATCGGCGAGCCGTCAGAGAACTTCGCCTCGCGCAGCTTGAAGGTGTAGGTCAGGCCATCCTTGGAAATGTCCCAGCTTTCGGCGAGGCCCGGTTCCATCTTGGTGCCCAGGTTATCCACGCGCACCAGGGTGTCGTAGACGTTGGCGAATACCCAGGTGTCGCGGTTTTGCGCGCTTTTGATCGGGTCGAAAGTGGTGCTGTCTTCACGGCAGCCGATGGTGAGCACACCGGCGGCATGGGCCAGGCCGGCGGTCAGCGACCAGGCCGTGAGGGTAGCGGCGGCGAGCAATTTCAAGTGGCGCGAGTGCATATCACAACTCCTTGTTAATGAATGGCAGAGGGTCAAAGCAAAGGGTCTTCAAGCACGCAACTGTACCGATGCTCGTGCTGGAAATGGGTGGGGGCCAATACCGAGGAACACATGGCTTGCGCATACCGGCAACGCGGGTGAAAGGCACAGCCTGTCGGCAGATTCAGCGGGCTAGGCGGTTCGCCGGGCAATGGCTGCGCAGGCAATGGCCGGTGCGGATCGATCTCCGGGATGGCCTGGATCAGCGCCGCCGTGTACGGGTGACGGGGCGCGGTGAACACCGCTTCCACCGGGCCTTCTTCGACGATCTTGCCCAGGTACATCACCGCCACGCGGTCGCATAGGCGCCTTACGATGGCCAGGTCATGGGCGATAAACAGTATCGCCAGGTTCATACACTGTTGCAGTTCCAGCAGCAGGTTGATGATCTGGCCCTGGATAGACACATCCAGCGCGGCCACACATTCATCGGCAATGATCAGGCGCGGCTCCACTGCCAGCGCCCGGGCGATACCCACGCGCTGGCACTGGCCACCACTGAGCGAGCCGGGCTTGCGTGAAGCCAGCTCAGGACGCAAGCCGACCAGTTCGAGCAACTCATTCACACGATCAGGAATCTGCTGCGCCGCCACCTTACGCTGCACACGCAGTACCTCGGCGATGGTTTCGCCAATGCTGTGCCGTGGATTGAGCGCGGCGTAGGGGTCCTGGAAAATCATCGCGGTCTCATGCCGCAGCCGGGCGATGTCGATGGCACTGCCATGGGCCATGTCGATACCGTCGAACAACACCTGCCCTGCGCTGATCGGGTTGAGGTGCAGAATGGCCCGGCCCAGGGTGCTCTTGCCACTGCCGGACTCGCCCACCAAACCCAGGGTTTCACCGGCGGCGAGGTTCAGCGACACCCCGTTCACCGCCCTCACCCACTGGCGGTTGAGGCCAAACAGGCCGCTGCCGGACGCGGCAAAGCGTACTTCCAGATCCTTGACCTGTAACAAGCTCATGGGCGCGCTCCCAACGGGTAGTGACAGGCCACGCGTGCGCCCTGGGGCAGCAACTCGGTGCACAAAGCGCCGGCCTGCGGGCAGCGCGGGTGGAAGCGGCAGCCGTCGGGCAGTGCGTCGAGTAACGGCGGCTGGCCAGCAATGGTGCGCAACAACGCATGCCCGCTGCTATGGGCCGGCTGGCAGTCGATCAGGCCGGCGGTGTACGGATGTTGCGGTTGGGCCAGCAGTTCGTATTTGCTGCCGTGCTCGCACAGGCGCCCGGCGTACATCACGGCGATGGCATCGCAGGTTTGCGCCACCACGCCCAGGTCATGGGTGATCATGATGATCGACAGGCCACGCTGGTCGCGCAGGTCGAGCAACAGCCGCAGGATTTGCGCCTGCACCGTCACATCCAGGGCCGTGGTCGGTTCGTCGGCGATCAACACCTTCGGGTTGCAGCCCAGGGCCACGGCGATCATTGCGCGCTGGCGCATGCCACCGGAAAACTCATGGGGGTAGTTGTCGACCCGCGCCTGGGGGTCGGGAATCCCGACCTGACGCAATACCTCGATCGCCTGCAAGCGCGCGTCTTTTTTCGACGCGCCTTGGTGCAGGCGGATGCCCTCGGCGATCTGCTCACCGATGCGCATCAACGGGTCGAGGTGGCTGCTGGGGTTCTGGAAGACCATGCCCAACTGCCCGCCGCGCACGGCACGCATGCCGGCATCATCCAGTGCCAATAGGTCCTGGCCGGCCAACTGCACCGCGCCGCCCTGCACCCGCAGGTTGGGCGATGGCAACAGACGCATCAGGCCGCGACAGGCCATGGTCTTGCCCGAACCGCTCTCGCCCACCAGGCCGAGGATTTCACCCTCGGCCAGGTCGAAAGACACCCGGTCCACCAAGGTGACCTCACGCCCGGCGTTGTTGGCGATCACACTGAGGTCGCGCACCTTCAGCAGGCTCATGAGCGATCCCCCAATACCTGCGCAACACCATCGGCCAACAGGCTGAAGCCCATGGCCAAGGTCACGATGGCCAGGCCCGGAAAGGTACAGATCCACCAGGCGGTGGTGATAAAGGCTTGCCCCTCGGCCACCATCGTCCCCCATTCGGCGGTCGGTGGTTGCACCCCCAGGCCCAGGTAACTGACGGCGGCGCCGTTGAGCAGCACCAGCACCGCGTCAGACATGGAAAACACGATGGAGCCAAACAGCGCATTGGGCAACAAATGCCGGAACAGAATGCGTCCATGGCCAAAGCCCAGGCTCTTGGCGGCCAGGGCGAACTCGCTTTCCTTGAGCACCAGGATCTGCGAGCGAATCAGGCGCGCATACGACACCCAGCCCACCAGCGCCATGGCGATGTAAAAACTCTGCAAGCCCGGCCCGAGGATGGCCATGATCGCCAGCATCAGCACCAGGAACGGGAACGCCAGCACCACGTCGATCACACGCATGCAGACACTGTCGAAGCGCCCGCCGATATAACCCGAGACCGCACCGATAAAGGTGCCAATGATGAAAGGGAAGATCACCCCGATAACCGCCAACTGCAGGTCGATGCGCGCCCCCCAGATCACCCTCGACAGGATGTCCCTGCCGTAATTGTCCGTACCCAACGGATGGGCAAGGCTGGGGGCCAGCAAACTCATGCTGGTGTCCTGCGCGATAGGGTCATAGGGCGCGACCCACGGCGCAAACAGCGCCAGGGCCAACCACGCGAACAGGATCAACAAACCCCATGCGGCGGTCAGCCGGCCATTGCGAAAACCAAAGCGCAGGCGCAAGCGCCACGGGGCGATCAGGGGGCGACTGCTCATTGCATCTTCACCCGTGGGTCGAGGGCCACGGTTACCAGGTCGGCCAGGAAGTTGACCACCACCGTGGCACAGGCCAGCACCATCGCCACACCCTGCACCACCATGTAGTCACGGGTGAAAATGCCGCGCACCAGCAACTGGCCGATGCCTGGAATCGCGAACAGGCTTTCGATGACCACCGTGCCGCTGATCAGCCAACCGATGTTGACGGCCAGCAGGTTGACCGCCGGCACCAGGGCGTTGGGCAGTACATGCCGGCGAAACACCGCGCCTTCCGCCAGCCCGCGTGCACGTGCGGCGATGACGTGATCCGCCTGCAACTCCATCAACATGCTCGCCCGCAGGTTGCGCACCAGCACCGCCGACAGCGCCAGGGCGATAGTCAGGCATGGCAAAAGCATGTGGTGCGCCTTATCCAGCCAAGTGCGCCCGTAACCGGACACCGGGAACAAGCCCCATTTCACGCTGAGCAGCAGGATCAGCATCAACCCCAGCCAGAACGCCGGCATGCCCAGGCCGACCGTGGTGAACACGCGGATCAGCTTGTCCGCCCAACGGCCTTGCTGGCGCGCCGCAATCGTTGCCAGTGGCACCGCTATCAACAAAGCGAGCACCACGCTGCCCAGCACCAGCACCAGCGTCGGCTCGATGCGGGTGACGATCAGTTTGAGGGCGTCGACCTTGTACAGCAGCGATTGGCCGAGGTCGCCCTTGAGCAGGTTTTTCAGGAAGTAAAAGTATTGCAGCCACAAGGGCTGGTCGAGGCCGAACTGGGCGCGGATCTTCAGCAGCGCATCCGGCGTGCTGCGCGCACCCAGCAAGGCACGCGCCGGGTCGCCAGGAATCGAGCGCACCAACACGAAGGTGATCAGGCTGATGCCCAGCAGCACCGGCAGCAATTGCAGGGGCCGGGACAACACAAAACGGTAGCGCGCCAGGTTCATGCGTCAGCCTCGGTGGCGAGCGAGAAAGTCCAGCAGCACCGGGAAGTACGCCTGTGGCTCCTCGTAAAAAGGCATATGACTGCTGTTGGGGAACACATGCAACTCGGCGTGGGGGGCTGCAAGTTTCATGCGCATCGCACAGGCGGGGGTGAGTTCATCATGCTGGCCGGTGGTGATCAGGATCGGCATCGTGAACTCGGCCATTTCCTTGAGGCGGTTCCAGTCCTTGAGGTTACCGATATAGAGGAACTCGTTGGGACCTTGCATGGTTTCGTAAGGCCCCATGTTCCAGTCACCCAGGGACCGCTTGACCGGCTCTGGCCATTCGTCGAGCCGGCACACGTGGCGGTAGTTGAGCAAGGTGATGGCGGCCTGGTACTGCGGGTGGTCGAGGGTGCCCATGGCTTCGTGGCGTTGCATCATGGCCACGGTTTCGCTGCCCAGGGCGCCACGCAGGCGCTCCAGTTCCTGGGACAGGTGGGGAATGTCGCCGACGGTGTTTTCCAGGATCAGGCTTTTGAGCGCACCGGGATAATGCACGGCATATTCGATCCCCAGCCAACCGCCCCAGGAATGCCCGAGCAGATGCACGCGGCCCAGGCCCAGCGCCTGGCGCACGGTCTCGACTTCTTCGACATAACGGCGGATTTCCCACAGTGAGGCATCGGTCGGTCTGGCTGATGCGCCCGTGCCAAGCTGGTCGAATGCAACCACTCGCAGGTTATGTGCTTTGAGCCAGCCATGGGCGTCGCGCAGATAGTCACACGGCAGGCCCGGCCCGCCGTTGAGACACAGCAGCACCTCATCGCCTTCGCCAAAGCTGTAGACCACGAGGTTATGGCCGTCGACTTGCACGTTGTACTGCTGGTCGGGGGCAATTTCACGCCACATGCATACATTCCTTGTGTTGTATCGGCCTGGCGGGTAGCGGCCGTTTATCAGGTCAACACTACCGAGGATGCCGTGCGTCCATAACCTAGTATTTCTTATAGGTTTGGCCTGGCAGTCCTTCGCCGGGGCGTGGCATTCTACTTGCAGCAAGTCGAGATTCAAATGAATTCGGGAGCAGAACGGATGCTGGCCAAGCTGACCGCCTTCAATAATCGCCTCATACCGGGCAGGAGCCTGGATGAACAGATGGACAATACGTTTATCCTTGCCCAACAACTGGGCTTCGATGCCCTGGTGTATGACTACACCCCAGTGCCCATCGACCTCAACGGCGCACTGATCACGCCCTCGCTGTTGCAACTGCGCAACACACCGAGCGATTGGCACGCCTTATGGTGCAGCGAAGGGTTTTACCAGATCGACCCGGTGCAACACCTGGCGCTGAGCACAGTGTCGCCGTTTGTCTGGTCCTATGAGGCCAAGACTGAGACGGCCCTGCAAAAGATCATCGACCCCTGCCACGCCCCCGTTTCTTCTTATCTGCATGAGCGTCAGCTGACCTGCGGCGTCAGCGTGCCGATTCATCTGCCCCGGGGCGGCTTCGCCTCGCTGACCGGGTTGCGCACCGGCAAGGCGCGCACGGTATTGAAGGACGCCCAACATACGCTGGCCGATTTCAGCCTGATTACCCATGCCCTCCAGGAAGCGGCTTACCCGCTGTTCAGCAAGGAGGTGCGGGCTTATCCGCACATACGCCTGACCAAGCGCGAGCGCGAATGCCTGAAATGGGCGGCTGAAGGCCTGACCGCCGCCGAAATCGCCACGCAATTGAGCCGCTCCCTGGCGGTGGTCACTCTGCACCTGGCCTCGGCCATGCACAAACTGGGCGCCAAGAACCGTGTTCAGGCCGTGGTTCGCGCCACCCACTACCGCTTGCTGGAAGGTTGAGCTTTCGGCAAAAACCTATCTGTTTTGCTAGTTACCTAAACTTTTTGTTCAGACTATCGTAACCCTGATCCTTTTTTTCAGAGCAGGGTACGAAATGGAATTCATCGAAAAAGTTCGCGAAGGCTACGCGCCCTTTGGCGCCTATCAGACCTGGTATCGCGTCACCGGCGACCTGACCACAGGCCGTACGCCCTTGGTGATCATCCATGGCGGCCCGGGCTGCACCCACGATTACGTCGACGCCTTCAAGGACGTCGCCGCCAGCGGCCACGCGGTCATCCACTACGACCAGTTGGGCAACGGCCGGTCCACGCACTTGCCGGAGAAAGACCCGTCGTTCTGGACCATCGGCCTGTTCCTCGACGAGTTGAACAACCTGCTGGACCACCTGCAAATCAGTGAGAACTACGCGATCCTCGGTCAGTCCTGGGGCGGCATGCTTGGCAGCGAACACGCGATCTTGCAACCCAAGGGCCTGCGCGCGTTTATCCCTGCCAACTCCCCCACCTGCATGCGCACCTGGGTCAGCGAAGCCAACCGCCTGCGCAAGCTGTTGCCTGAAGGCGTGCATGAAACCCTGCTAAAGCACGAGCAGGCCGGCACCTACCAAGACCCGCAATATCTGGCGACCTCACGGATTTTCTATGACCAGCATGTGTGCCGGGTCAACCCGTGGCCCGAAGAAGTGGCACGCACCTTCGCCCAGGTGGATGCCGACCCGACGGTGTACCACGCCATGAGCGGCCCGACCGAATTCCACGTGATTGGCAGCTTGAAGGACTGGAATGTGATCGGCCGCCTGTCAGCCATCAAGGTGCCAACCCTGGTGATTTCCGGTCGACATGACGAAGCCACACCGTTGGTGGTCAAGCCATTCCTGGATGAGATATCGGACGTGCGCTGGGCACTGTTTGAAGACTCCAGTCACATGCCCCATGTGGAAGAGCGCCAGGCGTGCATGGGGACGGTGGTGAAGTTTCTGGATGAGGCGTGTTCGTTGCCGCACAAAGCCCTCAAGGCCGGCTGAAATCCGCCCTCTGTAGGAGCGAGCTTGCTCGCGAAAAACTATCAGACGCCGTGTTTATTCAGGAAGCACGCGTCATCGTTGACGTTTTTCGCAAGCAAGCTCGCTCCTACCTGTTTAAACCTCAGTGGTTTCGGGTTTTGCGGCTTTCTTTGAGGTATCTGCTACCAGGGGAATTTCCTTGCCCTCGGCATCAAACAACTTCCCACCCCGGTAGTAATCCCCATCGCGCAACGCAGCCACGTCGCGAAAGCACAAGCTGCGCTCAGTCCCCGCCACAAACACTGACTGCTGGTCCGAGTTGCCGGCGGTGAAGTGGTTGAACGCCAGGTTCAGCAATATCGCCATGATTGCCGACGAGCTGATGCCCGAGTGGAAGATGGTCGCGAACCAGCTTGGGAACTGATCGTAGAAGCTCGGCGCGGCGATGGGGATCATGCCGAAGCCGATAGACGTGGCAACGATGATCAGGTTCATGTTGTTGCGGTAATCCACCTTGGACAGCGTGCGAATCCCACTGGCCGCCACTGTGCCGAACAACACAATCCCGGCGCCGCCCAACACGGAGGTGGGCACGGCCGCGATCACTCGCCCCATGAACGGCAACAGGCCGAGCACCACCAGGAACACTCCGCCAGTGGCCACCACAAACCGACTCTTGACCCCTGTCACCGCCACCAGGCCGACGTTCTGGGCGAATGCGCTCTGGGTAAACGAACCGAAGATCGGCGCAAACATGCTCGACAACATGTCGGCACGCAGGCCGTTGCCCAGGCGCTTGGAGTCCACCTTGGTGTCGATGATCTCACCCACCGCCAGGATGTCCGCCGACGTTTCCACCAGCGTCACCATCACCACGATGCACATGGAAATGATCGCCGCAACATGGAAGGTGGGCATGCCGAAGTGAAAGGGTGTGGGGAAACCGAACATCGGCCCCTGCATGACGCCAGAGAAGTCCGCCATGCCGAGCAGCACCGCGATCACCGTGCCGATCACCATGGCCAGCAGGATCGACAAGCGAGAGATTGTTGCGCTGCCGATCTTGCTCAGCAGCAGCACCAGCACCAGGGTCAGTGCGGCCAGGCCGATGTTGGACATGCTGCCAAAATCTGCCGCCCGGCTGTTGCCACCCATGGCCCAGCGCGCCGCTACAGGCATCAGGGTCAGGCCGATGGTGGTAATCACAATGCCCGTCACCAGCGGCGGAAAAAACTTGGTGATCCTTGAGAACACCGGGGTAATCAACAAACCGATAAAGGACGCGGCCATCACCGCCCCGAGAATCGCTGGCACACCACCGGCACCGTCGCTGCCGACAATCGCCACCATGGTCGCCACACCCGCGAACGACACGCCCTGCACCAGCGGCAACTGACAGCCGAAGAACGGCAGGCCCAGGGTTTGCAAAAGCGTGGCCAGGCCACCGGCAAACAGCGATGCAGCGATCAGCAGACCGATATCCGCCGGCGACAAACCGGCTGCCTGGCCGACGATCAACGGCACGGCGACGATGCCGCCATACATGGTGAGCACATGCTGCAGGCCGTAAGCCATGTTGGCGGCGACGCCCAGATTTTCATCTTCGGGCCGCTGCGGTGACGCCTTCGGGATAGTCATGGTGAGGGGTTCTCTGTTTTTGTTGTGCGCTCACTGTATGCAATGTTCAGACTGTATGTCCATAGAGTTGTATACAATCAATCGAACAAGATACCCTCCAACGGCGTTACAAAAACAATCCGGCCGTCACGAGCCAGAACGCCAAAGGACAAAAATAATGAAAAAGGCACTACAGGGCGCCACCGTCGCATTGACCCTTCTCGGCGGCGGGGAGGCTGTTGCGGTGGAATGGATGAACAACAGCGTCGGGTTTCGCTACGGGCAGCACTTCACCAACCCGAACAACCCCGACGACTTCAGCAAGCGCATCTACAGTTTTACCCACGCCAGCGGCTACCGTTACGGCAGCAACTTCCTCAACCTCGATGTGTTCCTGTCCGACAGCAGCGACCCACGCAAGGGCACCGACCACGGTGGCAGCGAGGTGTACGCCGTGTACCGGCATCAGCTGTATGCCTCACGCGTGTTCGACTTGCCGCCGGGCACGGGGTTGATCAAGGATTACGCGCTGACCCTGGGCTTCGACGCCAACCGCAACAACAACTTCGCTTCCGCCAAGAAGCGCGCTCTGGTGATTGGCCCTACGTTGAAGTTCAACACTGTCGGCGTGCTGGACCTGAGCCTGATGTACTACAAGGAAAAGAACCACACCGGCATTCCCGGCGCGCAAGAGTCGAACCACACCTTCGACGCTACCTACATGCTCAACCTGACCTGGATGCGACCGTTCGAGGTGGGCAACCATGCGGCGAAATTCCAGGGGTTTATCAATTACGTCGGGGAGAAAGGCGAGGACTACCATGGCCGCGATACGGCAGCGGAGGCCTTGATGCGTACAGCGCTGATGGTGGCGGTGCGACCAGGTAAAAGCGTGAAACCGAACCTGTACCTGGGGGTGGGGTATGAGTACTGGCATAACAAGTTCGGGGTGGACGGCGGCCGTGGCAGCCGCACCTCAACACCCACGCTGAACATGGAAGTGACGTTCTGACTGAAGAAGCAGGCTTTTTGTAGGAGCGAGCTTGCTCGCGAAAAACTCACCGACGCCGCGTTCATTCAGAAAGCCCGCGTTATCGTTGACGTTTTTCGCGAGCAAGCTCGCTCCTACCAGTTTGATCGTATTGTCAGCTCAGGCGTTGGCCAGTTCGGAAGAGTTGCCCTTCGGCCGTGCCAGCCAATAGCCCAACACCGCCAGTGGTGCCGTCGCCAGCATCACAATCACCGTGATCAACAGCGGCTGCTCGATCATCGACGACACCAACAGGCTGGCCACGAAGCACAAGCCCAATTGCAGGGTATTTTGCAGGGCCGCCGCCTTGCCGGAATTTTCCGCAAAGGGCATCAGCGCATTCGCCACCACAATCGGGTAGCTGGCGCCGTTGCACAGCGCCATCAGACAGAACGGGATCAACAAGGTGGTCAGGGTCGGCACACTCAAGGTGGCCACCAGGTACAACGCCACCATGCTCAAGCAATAGGCGACCAGCAACCATGGCAGCAGGGTTTTACCCGGCAGGCGCTGCAAGGCGCTGCGGCAACTGTAGCCGCCAACGAGAAACGCCAGGGTCGGCAGCACGTAGCTGAGGCCAATGTCATTCGGGCTGTAACCCATGCCACCGAGGATGAACGGCGAGGCGGTCAGCCAAGCGAAGAAGCTGGCCGAACAGGCGGCGAAGATCATCACATTGCCGGTAAACACCCGAGAAGTGAGCAATTGCCCATACCCCAGGCGCACCGGGCTGCCCTTGTGCTCCGAACGCTTGGGCACATTGCGCAGGAACAAGGTCGGCAACAACAGCAACAACGACACCACCAGCAACACGCCGAAGATCGCCTGCCAGCCAAAGTGATTCAGCACCATGGCGCCCAACAGCGGTGCCAGGGCCGGCGATAGCGACATCAACGGCATGATGCTGGCGAAGACGCGGTGAGCCTTGTCGGCCGGGTAGCGATCAATCACCAAGGCCTGCCAACTGACGGCGGCGGCACACACGCCAATCGCCTGCATAAAGCGCAGGGCCAGCAGTTGCGGCGCGCTCTGAACCCAGAACATGCCCAGGCAACCGAGCACAAACAGGCTCAGGCCCGCGATCAGAATCGGCTTGCGCCCCAGGCGGTCCGAGAGCGGCCCCCACAGCAACTGCCCCAGCGCAAAGCCGGCAAGAAAAATGCTCAAGCTGGCGCCCACCGCGCCAGCACCAATGTTCAACTGCTCGCCCATGGCGCCAAATGCCGGCAAGTACATGTCCATGGCGAGATAACCGAGCATGCTCAGCCCCGCCAGATACCAGGTAAAACCAAAAGAATTTTTCATCGAAGCCTTGTAGATACTGCCATCAAACTATTTGCTGACTGGCGCCCATTATGAAGCTGACAATATCTGTGTGAAGCGATAATAATTGGACACTCTCATCAATAATTTTGAAGGCAGCACCTATGTGGTCGGAATATTCCCTGGATGTAGTCGACGCCGTCGCCCGTCACGGCAGCTTCAGCGCCGCCGCCCAGGAACTGCACCGCGTACCGTCGGCCATCAGCTACACCGTGCGTCAGCTCGAAGAATGGTTGGCCGTGCCGCTGTTTGTGCGCCGGCATCGCGACGTGGAACTGACCCCTGCCGGCCGCCTGTTTATCGACGAAGCCCGCGGCGTGATGAAAAAAATGCTCGGCACCCGGCGCCTTTGCCAACAGGTGGCCAATGGTTGGAGCGGCCAATTGAAGGTGGCCGTGGACTCCATCGTCAAACCCCAGCGCTGCCGGCAATTGGTGCTCGACTTCTATCGACAGTTTCCCGAAGTGGAATTGCTGCTCGAATACGAGGTGTACAACGGCGTGTGGGATGCGTTGGCCGATGAACGCACCGACATCGTGATCGGCGCCACCAGCGCGGTGCCGGTGGCCAGCCACTTCAGCTTCCGCGACATGGGCCTGTTGAACTGGCTGTGCGTGGTCAGCGCCCGGCACCCGCTGGCTGCGGTGGAAGGTTTGCTCAGTGATGACCAACTGCGCCCCTTTGCCTCGTTGTGCATGACCGACACCTCCCGCAACCTGCCCAAGCGCGACACCTGGACCCTGGATAACCAGCGCCGCCTGGTGGTGCCCAACTGGGCGTCGGCCCTGGATTGCCTGCGCGATGGCCTGTGTGTAGGGATGGCGCCGGCCCATCAGGTGTTGCCATGGATCGAGCGCGGGGAGTTGGTGGCGCTGCAATTGAGCCGGCCATTTCCGGCCAGCCCGTCGTGTGTGGCGTGGGCGCAGAACAAACTGTCGCCGGCCATGGCGTGGTTGTTGGAGTACTTGGGGGACACCGAAACGATGAACCAGGAATGGCTGAATGGCCCCTCTTTCTGATCACTCCCACGCTGCTGATCGTTCCCACGCTCTGCGTGGGAATGCTGCCCTGGACGCTCCGCGTCCGCTCTTAACGCGTGACGCGGAGCGTCACAGGAGGCGTTCCCACGCATAGCGTGGGAACGAGCATCGTCTTTCAGTCCAGTAGGCGGGTGATGGCTCGCACGATCATCTCCACTTCCTTGCGCTCCAGCGTCAGTGGCGGCAACAGGCGAATGACCTTGCCCCGCGTGACGTTGATCAACAGCCCATGCTCCTGCGCGCGGATGTTCCTCCAACTCCATCCGCAACCGCGCCAGTAAGTGTTTCTGATCGCTCCCACGCTGCTGATCGTTCCCACGCTCTGCGTGGGAATGCTGCCCTGGACGCTCCGCGTCCGCTCTTAACGCGTGACGCAGAGCGTCACAGGAGGCGTTCCCACGCATAGCGTGGGAACGAGCATCGTCTTTCAGTCCAGTAGGCGGGTGATGGCCCGTACGATCATCTCCACTTCCTTGCGCTCCAGCGTCAGTGGTGGCAACAGGCGAATGACCTTGCCCCGCGTGACGTTGATCAACAGCCCATGCTCCTGCGCTGCCCGTTGGGCCAGGTCGCGGTAAGGGCTGGCCAGTTCAATGCCGATCATCAAGCCCTTGCCACGAATCGCCCGCACCTGCGGATGTTCCTCCAACTCCATCCGCAACCGGGCCAGTAAGTGTTCTCCCTGGCGCGCAGCGTTCTCGAGCAAGCCTTGCTCCTGGATAATCTCCAGCACCGTACACCCGACGCGACACGCCAGCGGGTTGCCGCCAAAGGTGCTGCCATGGCTGCCTGGGGTGAACAGCTCAGCGACGGCAGCGCGGGCCAGGCAGGCGCCGATGGGCACGCCATTGCCCAGGCCTTTGGCCAGGGTCATCACGTCCGGCACGATGCCTTCGTGCTGGAAAGCAAACCAGGTGCCGGTGCGCCCGATGCCGGTCTGGATTTCGTCGAGCATCATCAGCCAGCCGTGGCGCGTGCAGTGATCGCGCATGGCTTTCAGGTAGCCTGGTGGCGCCACCAACACACCACTTTCACCTTGGATTGGTTCAAGCAGTACCGCCGCGATGCGTGTACCGAACTGCGCGGTGACCGCCTCCAGAGCCGCCATGTCGCCAAACCCAATCTTGATGAAATCGCCGGGCAATCGCTGGAACCCCAGGCGCACCGAAGGCCCGTCGCTGGCAGCCATGGTGCCTAGCGTGCGGCCGTGGAAGGCGTTCTCCATCACGACCACCAACGGCTGTTCGATGCCTTTTTTCCAGCCATGCAAACGCGCCAGCTTCAGCGCCGTCTCGTTGGCCTCGGCGCCGGAATTGTTGAAGAACGCGCGGTCCAGCCCGGACAGTTGGGCCAGGCGCCGGGCCAATTGTTGTTGCCAGTCGATGCTGTAGAGGTTGGAGGTGTGCAGCAGCAAGCCGGCCTGTTCGCTGATGGCCGCCACTAACCTGGGGTGGGAATGACCAACATTGGTCACCGCCACGCCGGCCACGGCGTCCAGGTATTCGCGGCCCTGTTGGTCCCACAGGCGCGTGCCCAGGCCGCGGGTGAAGCTCAGGGCCAGGGGTTGATAAGTGCTCATCAGGCAGGCTGCGGTCATGGTGGCGGCTCCAGTGCATCGTTGGGGTGGATCAAGTATGGTTAACCACCCTCGCTGGATAAACGCAGAATTTCTGCAATAACTTTAAACCAGGGCTTGATAATGGATCTGTTCCAGGCAATGTCGGTGTACGTGAAAGTCGTCGAGACCGGCAGCATGACCGCCGCCGCGCAGGAATGCGGGATTTCGACCACCATGGTGGGCAACCATCTGCGAGCGCTGGAACAACGGCTTGGCGTCAGCTTGCTCAAACGCACCACGCGCAAACAAAACCTCACCGAATTTGGCGGGCAGTATTATCAGCGCTGCCTGGAAGTGCTGGGGCTGGTGGCCGACTCCGAGCTGCTGGCCGAGCAGGTCCACAGCGAAACCCCCAAAGGCAGCCTGCGCATCACCGCGCCCCCGGTGTTCGGCACCGAACGCCTGGTGCCGGCCTTGAGTGAGTTTTCCCAGCGCTACCCACTTATCGACCTGTACGTGGTGATGAGCAATGAGCGCATGGACCTGGTCGACAGCGGTTTTGACGTGGCGATCCGTCTCGGCGAACTGGAAAGCTCCAGCCTGATCGCCCGGCCTCTGCAGGCCTATACCCTCACCCTTTGCGCCTCCCCTGCCTACCTGGCGCGACGCGGCACACCGCAAACCCCGGATGACCTGCAGCAGCATGACTGCCTGGCATTCGCCTACCCCGCGAACGACAATTGGCGCGATACCGATAAACTCTGGCGCATGACCGGCGATGAAGGTGAGGTGGAGGTGCCGGTGTCTGGCTCATTGACCATCAACAGCTCCCAAGGCTTGCGCCAGGCCGCCATCAACGGCATGGGCATCAGCATGTTGGCCGACGCCCTGGTGCAACCGGACCTGGAGAGCGGCAAGCTGGTGGCCTTGCTGACCACCTATAAACTGCCCAGCCGCCCCATGCACCTGATGTATCGCCAGGACCGCTATCGCCTGCCCAAGCTGCGGGCGTTCGTCGACTTTGTGATGGAGAAATGGGCGCGCTAGAACGCCACGCCCAACTCACGCAAACGCGCAGCGGTGCGCTCGGCCGATACGTGATGAATGCCCTGCCAGCCCAACGCAATGGCAGCCTCGATGTTGCCGGCGACGTCGTCGACAAACACCACTTCACTGGCCTGGACATCCGGCAGGTGCGCACGCACCTGGGTGAGGCTGGCGTGGTAGATCGCCGGGTCAGGCTTGATCAACTTCACCTCGCCGGACACCAGAATGTCGCGAAAACGCGTCAGGAATGGATAGTTGGCCCGGGCGTAAGGGAAGGTTTCAGATGACCAGTTGGTGAGCCCGAACAGCGGCATCTCAACCTGATGTAACGCTTCGAGAATCGCCACGCCCTCGGGTAATTCAGCCCGCAGCATTTCGGGCCAGCGCTCGTAATAAGCCTGGATCAGGGTCGTGTGTTCGGGGTATTGGGCAACCAGGGTGCGGGTGGCTTCAGCCAGGGAGCGCCCGGCATCTTGCTCGGTGTTCCAGTCCTGGGTACAGATGGTGTCGAGGAACCACTGGCGCTCAACGTCGTTGGCAATCAGCTTGCGGTACAGGTGCTGCGGGCTCCAGTCGAACAGGACACCGCCGAAATCAAAAACTACTGCACGAATCGTCATCAGATCCTCCGTTAGCATGGCTTGATAGCTGCTGGAGTCTGACAGATCTACAAGAGGGAGGCGCGCGCCGAGGTGTAAGAAGTGTCTGAAAAGACAGGTGGGAGGAGGCATGGCCTCATTGAGCGAACGCAATGCTCAAAACAACGAAGATCAAATGTGGGAGCTGGCTTGCCTGCGAAAGCGGTCGTACAGCCTCAGATGCTGCGAATGACACACCGCCTTCGCGGGCAAGCCCGCTCCCACAGGGGATTTGCGTTAACTGACTGGCATCAGGGCAAGCCAGTTTCCACCTTATTTGACCGCGTTTTAAGCCTGGATCAGGCCGTTGATTTTGACGGTCGGGTTCACATCCGCGTCGTAATCCACGCCGTCGACTTCAAAGCCAAACAAGCGCAGGAATTCAGCCTTGTAACCGGCAAAATCGCTGATCTCGTTGACGTTGTCGTCGGTCACCTGGTTCCACAGTGCGGCCACGGCGTCCTGGACCTTCGGTTCCAGCTCGGCCAGGTCGGCACGCAGGCGGCCATCGGCGTCGAGTTTCGGCTCGCTGCCGTACAGGCTGTCCTTGAACAGGCCGTAGACCTGCTCGATGCAGCCTTCATGGGTGCCCTGCTCTTTCATCACCTTGAACAGCAGCGACAGGTACAGCGGCATGATCGGGATCGCCGAGCTGGCCTGGGTGACCACGGCCTTGAGCACCGACACACGGGCGTCGCCCTTGAGCGCAGCGAGGTTCTCGCGCAGAGTCAAAACTTTCTTGTCCAGGTCTTTCTTGGCTTCGCCGATGGAGCCGTTCCAGTAGATGTCCTGGGTCAGCTTCTCACCGAGATAGGTGAACGCGGTGGTCTTGGCGCCTTCGGCCAATACATCGGCGTCACGCAGGGCGTCGATCCACAGCTGCCAGTCTTCGCCGCCCATGACCTTCACGGTACCGTCGATTTCTTCCTGGGTCGCAGGCTCAAGCGTGGTGTCGACCACCACGCCCTTGTCGGTGTTGATCCCGCGCAGGGTCACGGCCTTGCCGATTGGCTTGAGGGTGGAGTTGTGCACCACGCCTTGCGGGTCGGTACGGCGTGGCGCGGCCAGGCTGTAGACCACCAGGTCGATCTTGCCCAGGTCTTTCTTGATGGTCTCGATGGTCAGGCGCTTGATCTCGTCGGAGAACGCGTCGCCGTTGATGCTCTTGGCGTACAGGCCCTTTTCCACGGCAAACTTCTCGAACGCTGCGCTGTTGTACCAGCCGGCGGAGCTCAGCTTGCCTTCTTCGCCTTCTTTCTCAAAAAACACGCCCAGGGTGTCGGCGCCACAGCCAAACGCAGCACTGATGCGCGCGGCCAGGCCGTAGCCGGTGGAGGCACCGAGGACCAGTACCTTTTTAGGGCCGCCCTCGATGACGCCGTTTTTGGTTACGTAGTCGATCTGCTCTTTGACGTTCGCTTCACAGCCAACAGGGTGAGCGGTCACACAGATAAAGCCACGAACCCGCGGTTTGATGATCATAAAAATTTCTGCCTCTTCCAAGGTGCCGAAGGCCAATAGTGGCCATTCAACTTCAATCGTACCGGTCTATGACGCCTGAAAAACCGAAGCGTCACGATAGTCCCAAATCTTCTGTTCTCAAAATTCAATCCACAAAACGTCGGAGCCTGCACGGCAACGGTTACAAATTGTGCAGCAGCTTCACAATTTCACCCTATTTAAAAACGCCTGCCGGCCCCATAAACCCCTATGATGACGAGATTGTTTCAATATGTTTCGGCTTTGGAGCCTCGTTTCATGAGCAAAAATGCTGTCGGCAAGAAGCTGGTGTCCCTGGCGTGGGTACTCGGCGTTCTGCTATTGATCTATTGTTTCCCGCGCAGTTGCCTGGTGTTTCTGCTGTTGGTGGTGTGCTGCGGCGTTTATGACTTCCTGCGTAACGGCCTGTACGACCGCGACACCATCAAGAAGTATTTTATCGGCAACGGCCGTAATACCTGGGTGCTGGCACCGTTCAACACCCTGCTCGACCTGCTCAGCAGCCGCAACCGGCATGTCTACACCATGAACGACCTGCCACCGGCTTGGCGCGAAGACCTGCAACAGGTGATCGACGACGCCATGGCCCGCAAGGATGAAATCATCAGCTACCTGGACGAGCGCATGGCCGAGAAGAAACGCGGCATGTTGTTCTTCCAGTGGTACGGTCGCCCGATCGAAACCACTCTGGATATCCCGAAGCTGCGCAAGAAACTGCCGTTCGTGAAAACCATCGGCGTCTCGGTGTTCAACGAGAACCGCTCGACCTCGTTCCACTTCGGCCCCCTGCGCATGATGTTCCGTGTGCTCTACAACATGGCGCCGGCACCGCACCATGAGGGCGTGTACATCCAGGTGGGCAAGCACAAGCACTACTGGCACGACGACCCGCTGTTTATCTTCGATGACACGCTGATGCACGCCTCCTTCAACAAAAACGACGCCAAACGCTACTGCCTGTTCATTGATATTGTGCGCCCGACCCTGCTGCCCTCGGTGCTCAACGCCGTGATCGCAGGGTTTGCCGGCCTGGTCTTTACCCTGCGTCGGGTTTTCTACAAAAACTGGAAGCTGATTCAGTAAGTTCTGCGGCATGATGGTGTTGGACGGCATTTGCGCTGGGCCTTGCGCCTGAGGTAAATAACCGTCTCGTGCGACCTTAATTGGCGCTCACCATTCTCAAGCCATCGCCCCCTAGCGGGCGCGGTGGCTATGCTTTCAAGGAATCAGAATGCCCCAACGTCAAGTCATCAACGCCTCCGTCAGCCCCAAGGGCAGCCTCGAAACCCTGTCCCAACGTGAAGTGCAGCAACTGAGCGAAGCCGGTACCGGCAGCATCTACACCCTGTTCCGCCAATGCGCCCTGGCGATTCTCAATACCGGCGCGCATATCGACAACGCCAAGACCATCCTCGACGCCTACAAAGACTTTGAAGTGCGTATTCACCAGCAGGACCGCGGCGTACGCCTGGAACTACTCAACGCCCCCGCCGATGCCTTCGTCGATGGCGAAATGATTGCCAGCACCCGCGAAATGCTGTTCAGCGCCCTGCGCGACATCGTCTACACCGAGAACGAGCTGGATAGCCAGCGTATCGACCTGAGCAACTCCCAAGGCATCACCGATTACGTGTTCCACCTGCTGCGTAACGCCCGTACGCTGCGCCCGGGTGTCGAGCCGAAGATCGTGGTGTGCTGGGGCGGCCATTCGATCAACACCGAAGAATACAAATACACCAAGAAAGTCGGGCACGAACTGGGCCTGCGCAGCCTCGACGTGTGCACCGGTTGCGGCCCCGGCGTGATGAAAGGCCCGATGAAGGGCGCAACCATTTCCCACGCCAAGCAGCGCATCACCAATGGCCGTTACCTGGGCTTGACCGAACCAGGCATCATCGCTGCCGAAGCGCCGAACCCCATCGTCAACGAGCTGGTGATTTTGCCGGACATCGAAAAGCGCCTGGAAGCCTTCGTGCGTGTGGGCCACGGCATCATCATCTTCCCCGGCGGCGCCGGCACGGCCGAGGAGTTCCTGTACCTGCTCGGCATCCTCATGCACCCGGACAACCGCGACCTGCCGTTCCCGGTGGTGCTCACCGGGCCGAAACATGCCGCGCCTTACCTGGAACAATTGCACGCGTTCGTCGGCGCCACCTTGGGCGAAGCGGCGCAGAAGCATTACCAGATCATCATCGACGACCCGGCTGAAGTGGCCCGCCAGATGACCACCGGCCTCAAGGCGGTGAAGCAATTCCGCCGCGAGCGTAACGACGCGTTCCACTTCAACTGGCTGCTGAAGATCGACGAAGGCTTCCAGCGCCCGTTCGACCCCACCCACGAAAACATGGCCAGCCTGCAACTCAACCACGCGCTGCCGGCCCATGAACTGGCGGCCAACCTGCGCCGTGCGTTCTCGGGGATCGTGGCGGGTAACGTCAAGGACAAGGGTATTCGCCTGATCGAGGAGAACGGCCCGTATGAGATCCACGGCGACCCGGCGATCATGAAACCGTTGGATGAATTATTGAAGGCGTTCGTGGCCCAGCACCGCATGAAACTGCCGGGCGGAGCGGCGTATGTGCCGTGCTATCGCGTGGTGCAATAAGCCAGCGGCGGTCGGTCATAGTTTGTATTCGTTTGGGACATAGCAACGCGTGTGAGGAACAAGAGTTCGGACTAGGGTTTTACTATTCCGACTCATTCACCTCAGCGAGCGACCTATGGACCAACGGATATTGTCCTCCGTCATTCCTTACCTTAAGGTAAGGAATATCACGATGGAGATCTTCACTATGGCCACCGCCACACTCACTTCAAAAGGGCAAATCACCATCCCAGTCCAGGTCAGGACAGCCCTGGGCCTGGAAACAGGCGACCGGGTGGAATTCGTCGAAATGGAAGACGGCAAGTTTTCCATGATTGCCGCGAGCAAAACCGTCAAGGACCTCAAGGGTTTGATCCGCAAGCCTGCCCATGCCGTGTCTATCGAAGACATGAACCGCGCCATCGCGGCCCAGGGAGCAACAGCTGGATGATCGGCCTGGATACCAACGTGCTGGTGCGTTACGTGACCCAGGACGACCCGGTTCAATCAGCCAAGGCGTCCCAGCTCATCGAATCGCTCACCGCCACCTCGCCAGGCTTTGTCAGTCTGGTGACGCTTACGGAGCTGGTGTGGGTGTTGCAGTCCTGCTACCAGTCGGCCAAAAGCGAGGTGGTGATGGTGTTGGAAACCTTGTTGCACACGCGGGAACTGACCGTCGAGCACGCCGATATCATCTGGCAGGCATTGCGCAAGTTCAGCGCAGGCAAAGCCGACTTTGCCGACTGCCTGGTTGAACGCTGTGGCCATGCGGCGGGCTGCGAGTACACCGCCACCTTTGATCTGAACGCGGCCAAGGCAGCGGGAATGAAACGGCTCGGCTAGCCCGCTTTGTTTGTGTAGGAGCGAGCTTGCTCGCGAAAAAATCACAGGCACCGCGTGCAACCTGAATGCCCGCGTAACCGTTGACGTTTTTCGCGAGCAAGCTCACTCCTACAGAGAAGGAGGTTAGGTCAGCGAACCCAGCCACCGACCTGCCAATGGTAGCCATCATTACGCTGCACCCAGTGCGGGTGTACATAACGATAGCCCTGGCGCACCGGCTCCCAATGGCCGTGCACCGCCACATAGCGCCCGCCTTCCCAACGCCAGTAACCGCGTGACCAGATATAACCCTCGCGTACCGCCGGTTCGACTTCTATCACCTGCACCGGAGGCGGCTGCGGCGCCACCACCTCAACATACTCACGTTGCACCGGCCTGCGTTCATGTACTACACGCTCTTGTACACACCCGGACGCCGCCACCACCATGGCGGCCAATGCTGCATAACGTAACAACATACAAAACCCTCGGGCGCGAACGCCCTGCACCTGCATCAGAAAGTAATCCGCCTTTATTCCAGCCGGGCTCCTGCATGGGCTTTGATTATTTTTAACAGGAAATGTCTGTCAGATTGCTGAACCCACCGGCCTCAAGTCGAACGGGCACTGCTGGCGCTGCATCTGCATGAACAGGTGAGAGAGCTCGCGCGTTTAAACCGAGCCAAAACGTTGTAATACGGCGTCGACAAACCGCCGCAACTTAGCCGTGCGCTGCCGATTCGCGGTGTAGACCAAATGCATTGATCGACTTGGCGCGTCAAAGTCCGGCAGCACCCGCACTAACTGGCCCTCGGCCAGTGCCCTGCGCAAGAAGTCTTCAGGGCCGAGCACGATACCGAAACCATCCAGCGCCGCCGACATCAGCGCCCTGCTTTCGTTGATCTGCAAACGGCTGCTTACCTGCACCCTGTGCGGGACCGCACCTTGGTAAAACACCCATTCACGATCTGCCGGGCGTGACCAGAAGGCATAGCCCAGGCATTCGTGATGCTCAAGGTCTGCCGGCGTCATCGGGGTGCCCCGCGCCTGCAAATAGGCCGGTGCCGCACAGACAACCAGGCGATACGGCGCCAGCGGCCGGGCGGTCAGGCCGGTGGTCCCCAAGGGGCCGATACGAAAGGCCGCCTCATAGCCCTCCTCTACCAGGTCGACGAAACGATCCGTAAGGTGCAGATCGATTTGCACATCCGGGTTGTCACGCAAGAATCCGGTGATCAACGGCATCAGGCTGTAGGAGCCGAACGTCACCGGGGCGGTGATTTTCAGCTTGCCACGCGGGGTGTCGTTCATGATTTGCGCAAGGGAATCCGCCGCCTCAGTCTCCGTCAGGATGTGCTTGCAACGTTCGTAGTAAGCGCTCCCCAACTCCGTAAGGCTTTGCCTTCGCGTAGTACGGTTAAGCAAGCGCGCGCCCAAGCGTTGTTCCAAGGCGGTGACATGCTTGGCAACCATTTGCGGTGACATATTCAAGCGCTCAGCGGCACGCACGTAGGAACCGAGCTCAGCAGCCATCACAAAGGCATTCATGCTTGATAAACGATCCATCATTCCCTACCCCCAGTAACAACAGCCGCGCCACTACTGCGATTTATCGCCAAATGGTTGCCAATCATCATAGCCACTTCGTACTTCCATCGGAGCAAGCACATGAAGATTGGCGTAATTGGAGCAGGTTTCATTGGGCGTGCTGTGGCACAACTGGCCGTGGCCGCCGGGCATGAGGTGATGCTGAGCAATTCCCGCGGCCCGCACACCATGAGCAGCGTGGTAAGCGGCATACTCGGTGTGCAAGTTGGCAGCGCAGACGATGCCGCACGGTTCGGCGATGTGGTGCTAGTGGCGATTCCCTTTCAACACTACCGCAGCGTGCCCGCGCAATGGCTGGAGGGTAAAACGGTGATGGATGCCAACAATTACTACCCCGACCGCGATGGGCATATCCCAGAGCTGGACCGCTTTGAAACGACTACCAGCCGCTTGCTGGCCGACCATTTGACACATTCACACGTGGTGAAAGTGTTTAACGCGATCTTCGCCCCCGACCTGACGCAAGACGCCCGCCCTCACGGTGCACCTGATCGGCGGGCGCTGCCCGTCGCGGCGGATGACGCCACCGCGAAGGCCGTCGTGACCCAGCTGCTCGATGAGTTGGGGTTCGATGCCGTCGACGCTGGTGAGCTGGATGAAAGCTGGCGATTCGAGCGGGCCAAACCGGCGTACTGCGTGCGCCTGGACCAGGCTGGCTTGAAGGCTGCGCTGGCGGCGGCCGAGCGTGCGGTTGAGCTGCCCCCGGTGGAGCGACACCCGCCGCTCTCCTGAACATTTCCCCACAAAAAAGCCCGCTGACCGTCACCGGTTCAGCGGGCTTTTTCGTGGGTGAGGCTTACAGCGCCAGGTCAGAAACCGGCTTGCTTGGCTCAGCCGCAGGCTTGGCAGCCTCGGTAGCCTGTGGAGCGGCCAATTGCGGGATCGCTGGCGGTGGTGTCAGTTGCAGCACACCGGCAGTGTAGGCCCATTCCTTGGCAACCGCTTCAGGGCTGTCGTTCAGCTTGGTGCCGTAGCTTGGCACGATCTGGTGCAGTTTTTCCTGCCAGGCCGGGCTTGCTACCTTGTCCTTGAACACTTTTTGCAGCACGGTCAGCATGATCGGAGCCGCGGTGGACGCGCCTGGCGATGCACCCAACAGGCCTGCGATGGTGTTGTCGGCAGAGCTGACCACTTCGGTACCCAGCTTCAGCACGCCGCCTTGCTCTTCATCACGCTTGATGATCTGCACGCGCTGGCCGGCTTGCCACAGGCGCCAGTCGGACTGCTTGGCGTTCGGGAAGTACTCTTGCAGCGCCTTGAAGCGGTCGTCATCGGACAGCATCAGTTGGCCGGCGAGGTACTCGACCAGTGGGTATTCACGAATACCGACTTTGGTCATAGGCCAGATGTTGTGGGTGGTGGTGCTGGTCAGCAGGTCCAGGTACGAGCCTTCCTTCAGGAACTTGGTCGAGAAGGTCGCGAATGGGCCAAACAGAATCACACGCTTGCCATCCAGCACGCGGGTGTCCAGGTGCGGAACCGACATCGGTGGCGAACCTACCGAAGCCTTACCGTAGGCCTTGGCCAGGTGCTGCTCGGCGATGGTCGGGTTCTCGGTCACCAGGAACGAACCACCGACTGGGAAGCCTGCGTATTCCTTGCCTTCAGGAATGCCCGACTTCTGCAGCAAGTGCAGGGCACCGCCGCCGGCGCCGATGAACACGAACTTGGCGTCGGTTTCAGTCTTGGTGCCGTCTTTGAGGTTTTTGTAGCTCACGCGCCACGAACCGTCGGCGTTCTTGGTGATGTCCTGCACTTCGCTCGACAGCTTCAAGTCAAACTTCGGCGTGGTTTGCAGGTGGGCGACGAACTGGCGGGTGATCTCGCCGAAGTTTACGTCGGTGCCGATCGGGCTCCAGGTGGCCGCGATTTTCTGGCTCGGGTCACGCCCTTCCATCATCAACGGAACCCACTTGGCGATCTGCGCCGGGTCTTCGGAGTACTGCATGCCGGCGAACAGCGGGCTGGCCTTCAGGGCTTCGTAGCGTTTTTTCAGGAACTTGATGTTGTCATCGCCCCACACAAAGCTCATGTGCGGAGTGGAGTTGATGAACGAACGCGGGTTCTTCAACACGCCCTGCTGAACCTGCCAGGACCAGAACTGACGGGAGATCTGGAACGCTTCGTTGATCTCGACCGCTTTCGGGATCTCAACGTTGCCGTTCTTGTCTTCCGGGGTGTAGTTCAGCTCAGCCAGGGCCGAGTGACCGGTACCGGCGTTGTTCCAGCCGTTGGAGCTTTCTTCGGCCACGCCATCGAGGCGCTCGACCATCTCCATGGACCAGTCCGGCTCCAGCTCATTGAGCCAGACACCCAGGGTTGCACTCATGATGCCGCCGCCGATCAGCAGCACATCGACTTTCTTTGCCTCTTCCGCGTGAACGGACGTGATCCCCATCGACAAAGCCAGCCCCAGCAGGGCAGTGTTTACTTTTTTAAACATCAGTAGCACCTATGATAAAACGCCATCCGCCCTACCGCCCCCGATCATGAGTAACCCTCGTTCACGCTACGTCAGGCAACGTAGCGCGGGGTCTGCACAGTCACATAAAGGCTGCAGGGTGGGCACACAAGGCCGATGGATCGACCTCACTGTTATGTCCCTTCTGCGCTGACTTCTTATCATTATTGGCTTCAGCTACCTGGGCGACAGCCAACCGCTGGGACGTATACGGGTGTACGCACCAGGGAAAGACTAGCCCAAGACGGCGCGCAGAATATCACGCTAAACAGCGTTTATGCGCCGTTTGGCCAATTGACAGGCCTAAATCGCGGCTTTTAATGCGCCCCTGTCAAGCCTGGCAGCCGCGACCTGCGGTCACAGGCGTGGAAGTCTGCCGAAAATGGCGGTTCTAGACACCTTCGTCGCGGCTTGCGTAGCATCGGCGACTGTCCTTCGTGCACACCTTTCACACAGAGTTACCCATGACTATCCAGCAAACACCCGGGCAGGTACTGCCCGCGCGCAGCGCCGCCAAAATGGAAGCGGCCATGGCCGTGGGCGCCTTCGCGATCGGCACCGGCGAATTCGCCATCATGGGCCTGATGCCCGACATCGCCCAGAACCTGGGCCTGAGCGAACCCCAGGTCGGCCACGCCATCAGCGCCTACGCCCTGGGCGTGATGGTCGGCGCCCCACTGCTGGCCATCCTCGGCGCCAAGTTGCTGCGCAAACACATGCTGCTATTGCTGATGGGCCTGTACGCCCTGGGCAACTTCGCCACCGCCTTCACCCCCACCTTCGGCTCGCTGGTGGCCTTCCGCTTTATCAGCGGCCTGCCCCACGGTGCCTACTTCGGCATCGCCGCCGTGGTCGCCTCCAGCATGGTGCCCACCGACAAACGCGCCGGCGCCGTAGCCCGCGTGATGATGGGCCTGACCCTGGCCATGCTGCTCGGCAACCCCATCGCCACCTTCCTCGGCCAACACCTGGGCTGGCGCTCGGCGTTCGCCCTGGTCAGCGTGATCGCCCTGCTCACCATCGCCCTGGTCTGGCAATTCGTGCCCCACCGCCACGACGAACAACGCAGCGACCCGCGCAAGGAACTGCGCGCCTTCACCAAACCCCAGGTCTGGATGGCCCTGTCCATCGGCGCAATTGGCTTTGCCGGCATGTTCTGCGTATTCAGCTACCTGGCGCCAACCATGCTCGAAGTGACCAAGGTCTCGCCGCAGTGGATCCCCTTCGGCCTCGCGGCCTTTGGCGTGGGCGGCATCATCGGCAACATTGCCGGTGGCAAGCTGTTTGATCGCATGCAGTTTCGGGCGGTGGGTTTGATATTGGTATGGTCGATGGCCGTGCTGCTGTTCTTCCCCTTCGCCGCGTCTTCGCTGTGGGGCGTGCTGCTGAGCATGGGATTGGTGGGCACCATGGTCGCGTTGGCGGCACCGTTGCAGATTCGCTTGATGGACATCGCGCATGAAGCGCCAAGCTTGGCGGCAGCGTCGAACCATGCGGCGTTTAACTTGGCGAATGCGCTGGGGCCGTGGTTTGGGGGGATGGCTATTACGGCGGGGTTGGGGTGGGCCAGCACCGGCTACATAGGTGCTGCTACAGCGCTGGTGGGCCTGGGTCTCTACCTGATTGCGCGGCGGATGAAAGGCGGCCATTAACGGCTCGCCTAATACCGATCAGTCAAGCCAATACACTACTCAAGACAACGAAGACCCAAACTGGGAGTTTGCCTGCGAAAGCAGTGGTTCAATCATAGATTCAGTGACTGACACGCCGCCTTCGCGAGCAAGCCCTCTCCCACAGGGATCCGAGCCGGGCGCTGATTCTGCGAGCGATACATGGCCAATGTGGGAGCTGGCTTGCCTGCGATAGCGGTATATCAGTAACAGACGAATTAACTGCCCCATCGCCATCGCGAGCAAGCCCGCTCCCACGGGGATCTGGGCCGGGCGCCGATTTTGTGGGCAATACATGGCCAATGTGGGAGCTGGCTTGCCTGCGATAGCGGTATATCAGTGACAGATGAGTTAACTGACCCACCGCCATCGCAGCATAAATATCTAAATAACTTCGGCACGACGCTGCACCTGTGGCGAGGGAGCTTGCTCCCGTGAAGACCTGACAGCCGACGCTTATCTCCCTGACTCCCACACTCCAACTGTGTGCGGGCTTGCTCGCGAAGGCAGCCCGACAGCCGACGAAAATGCGGGATCAGACCCCGTACTATCCGGTACTCAGGCAACGGCTACTTAGCGTTCCACCCCAACGGCTGCTCACTTTGCAAAGCAGCAAAGCAAGCGAAACACTCTCGTCCCACCATCCCATCAATCATCATGCAACAACCCCGAACCATACTCCCCATAACTACTCCCCAGCCCACTGCCACCGAAATTCATCTTCGCGGCTTTGTTGGGACTATGGTCGCCAAATGCCTGGCAACCGCCTGAAAAGCACGGGTCGCTGCTGGTCACGCTCGATGAAGATGAACAAGCACTCAACATCAACGTGCCGGTGATCATCACAACTTTGACGAGGTTCGAGATCATGGTTTCAGTTCCCTATGGGCTGGAGGCGCTGGGGTCCTCTCTCAGTAGGGGATCGTAGACCTCAACGGCGCAGGGAATTATGAAACTTTGCTGGGTGACAGCATGAGTTCAGGTTGCCGCCTTGGGTAAGGCGGCAGGGTTGGTTGTCAGGCTTTGACTGAGGCGGTTACAGGCGCAACCTGCTCCTGGGCTCGGCCAACGAGCAGCGAGCTCAACTCGATTAACTGCTGAATGCCCAAGGCGATGGCGCGCTGGGAGTCGTTGAGGTCGAACGCCAGGGTGGCGGCCATTTCGTTGGCGGATGCCAGGTTTTCGGCGGCGTTGGCCAGGAGGGTTTCGGAGTCGATGGACGGGTTGACGACGAATAGGTTGTCGCTTGGGCGCTCGGTGGGCGCAGCGTCGTCGGATGGGGGCAAGTGATGGTTGATTGCGCGCTGGGCTGCGGCTTGAAGCTTGGGGTCGACGGGCGACACGCTTTGATCAAGTGAAGAACTGCGTGTGTTGTTGTGCATGGGCGAAGCTCCAAAGATTTTCGGGAGTTAAAAACGCCTTAGCAATACGGACTTCCACCTCCGGCCGCTGGGTTTGTAACGGCTTGAGGAGGTTAACTACGGGTGATCTGAGGGGCAAGCCGAGAAAATCGTGGGAAATTTCCGTAGGGGATCGTGGGCCTGAGATGCGCAGCGTACGCCTACCCCCCCAACACCCGAGAGCCATCCCTGATAAACTGCGCCCCATTCGCCTCGCTGACTCAGATTCCCATTTCCTTACAAACCGCCCCACTCTCCCGCCGCTTTTCAGTCGCCCCCATGAGGGATTGGAACGATTAAACTCAGGAGCCTTTAAAAACATGGCCTCCGGAGACCTCCAACTATTCTCGTACCAATTCTGTACATCCAAGGCCCCTCACCCCTCCCTTGTTATGAGGTAACAGCCGGCTACGCTCTGTGGGTAACTGCTTTACATGAGGCAGATAATGGCCAGGAGCGAAAGCTAAAACATTTCATTGCAATAAGTAGCTTTTCGATATAAAACGCATGAGCCACCTCACCACACTTTTAACACCCCATAAATGTTATGAACACACTAATAAAGGACAAACAATATGTTCTCTTCGAACATCAACGAAGATGAAATTAGAAAACGCATTTTGGATTTCCGGACTTTCGCGCAAAACGGAATCAGCGATAAGGACTGCATAAACGCTGTATCTTCAATCTTTGGAAATGTGTACTCATATATCACAGAAACCAGAACATACGAACAAGGAACAACCTTTTTCCGCGCAAGGGCAATTCCGTCTAACGATACTATTACTCCCCTCCGAACAATCCAAAAAGTTGGGGATGCCTGGGAACCGCCCCCGAATATAGTTAAAGTGCAAGGGCGACTTAACTCGATCAACCAAAGCATTTTATACTGCTGTGCGGGCGATGCTAACTTGGCAATTGATGAAGCCAGAGCAAGAGATTACAAACATGTCGCAGTTATTGTCTATAGGTCGTCCCGACCAATAAGCGTTGCGGTTCTCGGTGATTACAACGGATCAACGCTACCGAAAGATGATAGATCAAATTTGTTCTATTCGTTTTTAGATGAAGAATTTTCAAGAGCTGTACCGACTGGTGAAGAGGCGCGCTACTCCATTACTCGTGCAATCGCGGACACCTATTTTAACTATCCAGAACAAGATGCTTGGTGCTACCGTTCCGTTCAGTCACCGGAAAAATTTAACGTGGCTTTCTTGCCTGGAAGATCAAAACCCAGCTTAGATTTAATTGGAGTATTGATTTGCGATCTTAGTGCGTCAACCAATGACGCTCTGAACGTCAAATTCGTTGTTGATTTCGACAAGAGCTCAGGAGAAGCCCGCTATCATGCAATGGGCTCAGAGGAGCAAAAAAAGATATTTACAAAGATGACGTAAAGGTAAGCACAGGTACCCTCCAAGCCAGCCAAATGCGATATCTCCTGTGCACTCTAGGTTGAGAGGAGGCTTATTTTCTCTTGAAATGACGGGGTCGTACGGCGATGACAGAGAGATTCGAAAGTACCCGAACCCTCGATCGCGAAGCAGAGGCCCCGGAATGCAAGGGCTCCAACGGTGCCAGTTACGCAAAAGCATTCCCACGCCACTTCTATGGGCATCAGCATGAATTTCTGTACGCGTGCGCATCACACGTATAGGTACCTGACGTCCGGGGGGCTGGAGGGGGGCAAAAAAGAGTAACATAAGTAATCTTGACCGTTTATTACGCTCAACCAATTAAAATTAAAGGGTTTTATGTTTCGAGCAAAAGGTAATCTTTAAGTAATATTGAAGTAATCTGATTACTCTTTATAAATGTAATTCTCTACCTTAAGGAAACCCTTTAAAATCAACAGACTGATAGAAAATCACCTTTTCAATTACTTCTCTGTTCCTCCTTTTTGTAATCTCAACCCCCACGGAATTCGTGGCCTCCAGAGCGTTTCGGTGGGGAGATTACTGAAGTTACTCTTTTTGAGACTCCCCCCTTCTCCTGAACAGCAGAGCCTTTAAACGCCTTCAACGAAATACCCCCTCGGTGCAGAGTTCCGCAGGCTTTTGACCACCCCACAACTCCGAGCAGCCCCCCAGCCAGTGCCGCGTTGGGCTGTCTGCAGGACCGCAGAAAAAACGACCTATTTAGCCCGCAGGCGAGGTGGGGGGACGACGGCGCGCGCCGGGTGATGATGCACGTAAATGCCCATTGTGGCACGTCAACTCCCCGGATCGGCTCTGGTAGCACGTCACTGCCCCATCCTTCTACAGTTCGTTGCCCAAAATCCCACAACTTGCCAACCTCGATTACTGCATGCACATATAGCATTTGGAATACCTATGCATGAACATCGACGAAAACACCTACGCGTGACTTGGTATCCCCACACCTCTCGAAATGCCAACACAGCACGCGCGGATCTTGGAAAATGAAATCCAGGAACTGAACTTGCAACTGCGCAAAGCGTACAAAAACGGGGACAGATTTATTTATACCATCGCTTAGAAAAAGCTAATCACAAGACAGCAAAAAGCCGCGTCATCCGCGGCTTTTTGCCTTAGGCCTTCAGTTCGTCTGGCGTGTGCGTCTTGAGCCAATCAGCCAAGGCTGCGTTCATTCGCGTTTGCCAGCCCGGCCCGGAAGCCCTGAATCGCTCCAGCACGTCAGCATCAAAACGAACATTAACGTGCTCTTTAGTGGCTACCGACTTTGGCCGCCCGCGCTTGGGCTTGAGCATTTCCTTCGCCTGAGCTTTGCCAAACAATCCCACAAGCACCTCGCTGGCTGGCTTGGCCTTAGCAAAGTCTTCAGCCGACCACTCAGGGTTCGCTGTATCGACCTTCTCAGGATTGGGTTTCTTGGTCATAATTTTTGACCTCCCGTTTGTTGGCTTTACGAAAGCTGATGACGTGGACCGCGTCCCCCCGTGGGGTGAACACTACGACATGCAGCCGATCCCCTATGTATCCCATCGCTCGATAACGACACTCACCGTAGTCGAATCGATCATCTTCCACGATCAAGGCCGTAGACCATTCAAAGTCCCGCACTAACGCAAACGGGAGTCCGCGTTCTTCAACGTTACGAGCGTCTTTGGCTGGGTCATAGGTAATATGCATGTGATTATCGTATCCACAATAAATCATCAACACAAGGTGCGCGTCGAAAGCCTACCGAGCGTGCACTCGGGTTACCACCGATGATTGGCTGGCTGGGCTTGAGAACCCGCCAAGTACCTGACAAGCATCCCTGATAAACTGTGCCCCATTCGCCTCGCTGACTCAGATCCCCCATGTCCCTACAAACCGCCCCACTCTCCCGCCGCTTCTCCGTCGCCCCCATGATGGACTGGACTGACCGCCACTGCCGGTACTTCCTGCGCCTGCTCTCCAAACACGCCCTGCTCTACACCGAGATGGTCACCACCGGCGCTATCCTCCATGGCGATCACGACCGCTTCCTGCGCCACAACGAAGCCGAGCACCCGCTGGCGCTCCAGTTGGGCGGCAGTGTCCCGGCCGATCTGGCCGCCTGCGCCCGTATGGCCGAGGCCGCGGGTTACGACGAAGTGAACCTGAACGTCGGCTGCCCCAGCGACCGGGTGCAGAACAATATGATCGGCGCGATCCTGATGGCGCACCCTGCCCTTGTGGCGGACTGTGTGAAGGCCATGCGCGATGCGGTGTCGATTCCAGTGACGGTGAAGCACCGTATCGGCATCAATGGGCGGGACAGTTATGCCCAGTTGTGTGATTTCGTCGGCACGGTAAGGGACGCCGGTTGCACCAGTTTTACCGTGCATGCGCGGATTGCGATTCTGGAGGGGTTGTCGCCCAAGGAGAACCGGGACATTCCGCCGTTGCGTTATGACGTGGCGGCGCAGTTGAAGCGGGACTTTCCGGAGTTGGAGATTAATCTCAACGGTGGGATCAAGACGTTGGAGCAGTGCCAGGAGCATTTGCAGACGTTTGATGGGGTGATGTTGGGCCGGGAGGCTTATCACAATCCGTATCTGTTGGCGGAGGTGGACCAGCGGTTGTTTGGCAGTGAGGCGCCGATGATTAGCCGGGCGGAGGCGTTGGCGCAGTTGCGGCCTTATATTGCTGAGCATTTGGCCAGTGGTGGGACGATGCATCACATTACTCGGCATGTGTTGGGGTTGGGCACGGGGTTTCCAGGGGCGCGCAAGTTCAGGCAGTTGTTGTCGGTAGATATTCATAAGGCGGCGGATCCGTTGGCGTTGCTGGATCAGGCGGGGACGTTGTTGGAGGGGCGGTGATTGGTCGAGTGTCAGGTAGATGCTCATTGGGCGTACCGACGTTATCGCAGGCAAGCCAGCTCCCACATTTTTGCCTGGTGAGTGTCAGGTAAGTGCTCATTGGGTGTACCGGCGCTATCGCAGGCAAGCCAGCTCCCACATTTTTGTCTGGTGAGTGTCAGGTAAGTGCTCATTGGGTGTACCTGCGCTATCGCAGGCAAGCCAGCTCCCACATATTTAGCGGTGATCGCAAGAGCGCGGCAGTTACTGCCGGCCCTTGCTGCACTGTTGCTTAGTTTTCCGGCACTGTTCCTTTGGGCACAGTTACCCATTGGTCGGTGTCGCGGTTATACCTTTTCCAATCTTTATCGGTCCTGACTTTTCGGTAAAGCGTGTTGAATGTGGTGCCGCCGAGTATTTGAAATTGAACTTCACCGCCTGGCGTTTTGCAGTTAACCAACCCCAGAATGGGTGAGTTCGGGTTTACTTGCAGTGCATACACGGCGTCTCCAAAGGTTCCGGTGGTGGCGTAGTCCAGTGCAAAACTCACGAACTGACTTTTCGGGGTGTCGCTGGACTGTAAGGCGAGCAGTCGCATTGTCGTGTAGGTGGCACCGTTGAAACCCAGGGCGTGCAAGTCAGGCCCATCGATGGCCCAGTACTTTTCGGGTGTGCCACCGTCCCTGAGGTATTTGTCCAGGTCGTTCTGCGCCTTGGAGTAGATCACCCCGGCCTTGAGTTTCTGGACGTGCCAATTGTTGGTGTCCGCGCTCTCATACGCGCGGTACACCCAGGTGGCAGGCGCAGTCACTCTGGTGTCGGTGATCTTGCCGCCGTAGGATGAGGTCAGTTCGTTTTCCTTTTCCAGGGTGCGACTCCCCATGGGTTTACCTGCCTTGGCAGTGTCAATGATGCCACGCATTTCCTGGGTATCGTAACAACCGGCGCTGAGGGCCTGCTGTACCGTCACATCGGCAAATACCGTTGTTGAACAAATAAAACCCAGGGCGGCGAATAGTGTTGATATATTCCGTTTCATTACATCTCTCCTTTGCTTTCAAACTAACGAACCAGCAGATTTTAATGCACAGACGCACACACTTCGCCGCGGACAGTTATGTCATCAGAGTTTTTATCGGCCCAAGTTAGCGCTTGCCAGTCAGGTATAGCACAAGTAAAAACAGCAACAACTAAAGAGCTGGAAAATAAACTTTTCACAACTTCAAAACATTGATATTGCCTCTATCAACTGGCTTGAAACCAGTGCCGCAGGACGGGTGGAATCCAGTTGAACCTAGCTGCGATTTTGCCCTCCAATTGAGCACCACGGCCGGTGATTCAAACGGCCGTTTCCAGGTTATTGCCCTCGCAAACGACCTAACGCATTTGCGCCCTTGAGCGCCTGCCAGCGCTCGGGTAATGTCACTAGACCCACAGGACAGAGCACGCCCATGACTTCCAAGCTGGAACAACTCAAGCAATTCACCACCGTCGTAGCCGATACCGGCGATTTTTCCACCCTCGCCAAGCTCAAGCCGCAAGACGCGACCACCAACCCTTCCCTGCTGCTCAAGGCTGCGTCGATTCCTGGCTATGCCAAGCTGCTGGATGAGTGCGTGCAGGACTGCAACGGCGATGTGGGCCTGGCCAGTGACCGCTTTGCGGTGGCGGTGGGTCAAGAGATTCTCAAAGTAGTGCCGGGCCGTATTTCCACTGAGGTGGATGCGCGCCTGTCGTTCGACGAGGCCGCTATTCTCAAGCGTGCGCACCGTCTGATCGACCTGTACGACAAAGCCGGCGTCAGCCGCGACCGCGTGCTGATCAAGATCGCCTCCACCTGGGAAGGCATCCGCGCGGCCGAGAAGCTGGAAAAAGAAGGCATCCAGACCAACCTGACGCTGCTGTTCTCCTTCGCCCAGGCCGTCGCCTGTGCCGAAGCGGGTGTGTTCCTGATTTCGCCATTCGTAGGCCGTATCTACGACTGGTACAAGAAGGCCAACGGCAACGACTACACCGGTTCCGATGACCCGGGCGTGCAGTCGGTGACGCGCATCTATAACTACTACAAGGCTAACGGCTACAAAACAGTGGTGATGGGTGCGAGCTTCCGTAACCTCAGCCAGATCGAGGAACTGGCCGGGTGTGACCGCCTGACCATCAGCCCGGACCTGTTGGAGAAGCTGGCAGCCGATGAAGGCAAGCTGGAGCGCAAATTGGCGCCAGGCCATGCCGGTGAAGCCCGTGTGCATATGACTGAAGCGCAGTTCCGTTGGGAGTCCAACGAGGACGCGATGGCGACTGAGAAGCTGGCGGAGGGGATTCGTCAGTTTGCTCGGGACCAGGAGAAACTGGAGGCGTTGTTGTCGGCCAAGCTGTAAAGGCAGATAGCGGCAAAAAGGGCGGCACCTGTGAGGGTGTCGCCCTTTTTTGTGCGTCGGTGTCACCGCCGTCCAGTGTGGGAGCTGGCTTGCCTGCGATAGCGGTGGGCCAGCCAACACTTCATCGACTGACACTGCGTAATGGCAGGCAAGCCAGCTCCCACATTGGACTGTGTGTGTATGTTTGGGCAGGGAGGCCGTCAGTGCCGCTCGAGGGCGTTGACGAGGTCGTGGAAGGCTTCGCGATTGGACTCATTCAAGCCCATCAGGATCTTGTGCGCTTCCAGCACCTTGACCCGCACCACTTCCTCGGACTGGTCCTGGGACGGCAGGTCGGTGAGGCATTCCGGGCACGGAATGGGGCGGTCAACGATGTTGAACACCTGGTCAAAGCCCATGGATTGCAACAGACGGGTGATGTCTTCGTGGGTGGTGACCACGGTCGGCAACAGGCCGACCTTCTGCCGCGACAGAATGGACAATTTGGCCAACAGGCCCAGGGTGGTGCTATCGATGCTGCGCGTTTCGGTCAGGTCGATCACGATCGCCGAGAAGTTCAGCGCAGTGAAGATCCGCTCGATCGTCGCATCCAGGGCCGAACACAAGGTCAGGCGCACTTCACCGACAAACTTCAGGACGAAGGTCCCGTCTTGCTCGGCGAATTGGATTCTTCCGGTACTCATCAAAGATTCCTGCTCAACACCAATAGGGCGATATCATCCGGCATCTCCCCTAGCGTGGCCAATCCAAAAACCTGCCGCAGGCCATCCAGGCTGCCGCCCGCCGACTTGACCTTTTGGGGCAAGGCGGCTTCTTTCTCTTTGAGTGTAGGCTCTGGAAGAAGGTCCAGAATACCGTCAGACATCAGCGTCAGGCTGAAGGTCGGCGGCAGTTCCAGGATGTGGTCTTCGTAGGTGGCTTCGTTAAACAAGCCTACGGGCAGGCCACGCCCTTCCAGGTAGCGCACACTGTCAGGAGTGTACAAAACAGGCATCGGCAGGTGACCGCCAATGCTGTAGGTCAAAAGACCGGTTTCTTCGTCGATCACGCCGCCGACCATCGTCACGTGCTTGCCCAGCTTGCAGCTGATCAGGCCCCGGTTGATGTGGCCCAGCACCTCGGAGGGGGTGAACTCCGGCAAGGTGCCGTTGCGCTTGGACTCGAACAACAGCCGTGTGGTCATGAACTTCAACAACACGGTAACAAACGCGGAAGACGCGCCGTGGCCGGAAACGTCGGCCAGGTAGAACGCCACACGGCGCTCATCGACACGGAAATAGTCGACAAAATCACCCGACAGGTACAACGACGGGATGATCTGGTGGGCAAACTTGAACTCGTCAATCGTCCAGGGGCTCACCGGCAGCATGTTCATCTGCACCTGGCGCCCGGCGTTCTGGTCTTCCTGCAGCAGGTTCAAGCTGGCTTCGAGCTCGCGGTTGGCGGTCTCGAGCTTTTCGCGGTAGCGCTGGTTTTCCACGAGCAGGCGTGCACGGTCCAGAGCGCGGCGCACCGAGTGCTCCAGCACGGCCAGGTCTTCCAGGGGCTTGATCAGGTAATCGGCGGCGCCCAGGCGCAAGGCTTCAACGGCATCGTTCATGACACCGGCACCGGACACGACAATCACCGGCGTTTGCGGGGCAAGGTCGGTCACCTGGCGAATCAGCTCCAGGCCGCCCATCTGGGGCATGCGCAGGTCGCAGATCACAAGGTCGGGCTTGTCGCGCTCGAATACCTGGAGACCCTGTTGGCCATTACTGGCCTGCAGGACGCTGAAGCCACTGTCTTCCAAGTAGGCCGCGAGGCTCGCGCGCACTACTTCGTCGTCATCGATAATCAGCAGCGTGGCACTGGTTTTTTGCATGTGGGCAAACGGCGCCAGAATTAGGTTGGCGTAGGCGGCTCGGCAATGGCCGGGCTCACGTACTGGATTCGCTTTCTAGCCTCTCTGTCCTACAAAGCAATGGGATTTGGCCCATGCACAACGGTAAAGCAGAGGTGCCCTTCTAAGGCGCAGACGGTACTCCCATCCGTGAGGGGTTTCAAGCTCATGCCGATGGTCGCCGGGCGTCTTTACACCGCAAATCACCCGGAGTTATAAGAACCCTCACAACCACAACGCAAAGTAAGGATGGATGCTGTGAGCGAACACGAGCGCGACTACGCCGAAAAACGCGATTTCATCCGCATGCGAATAGATGCCGATGTGTCTTTGATCCATGCCGGGCAGGAGATTGCCGGCACCTGCGTGGACCTCTCCAGTTCCGGCATGCAGGTGCAGGCACCTCGCCAGTTCACTGTGGGCGACCTGCTGACCGTGCGCATTGATTCAGAGCACGCCGCGCTCAGGGGTCTTGAGGCGGATACCCAGGTGGTGTGGGCCAAGGCGGTAGGCGATGACCAGCATCTGGGCCTCAAGATTCTGAAAATGCGCTAACGCAACATCCCGCCCTGCGCAAAGGTGACGCGGAGCGTCACGGGATGCATTCCCACGCGGAGCGTGGGGAACGATCAGCGCGCACAAAAAAGGCGACCTTACAAAGGTCGCCTTTTTCATTTCAAAACGTCACAGCTTAAAAGTCGTCAACGACCTTGCCGTCCTTGACCTTGAACTCGCGGTTCTGCAGGTAAGCGTTACGAATGAAGGTGTACTTGTCGCCGCTGATCAGCTTCTCGCTGTCGAGCAGGCTGGCGCGCACGTCAACGACGTTGAGGCCGAAGGTGCTGTTACGCCAGCCGATATCGTTCATGTAGCGGTACGGTTGGGTGTAGCTGTCGACGTATTTGGACGGCGCATCACGCAAGGTGCTTGGGCCCAGCAACGGGATCATCACGTACGGGCCACTGCCCACGCCCCAGTAGCCGAGGGTCTGGCCGAAGTCTTCGTCGCTGCGCTGCAGCCCCATTTTGGTGCCGACGTCAATAAAGCCCAGTACGCCAAATGTGGTGTTGACCAACAGGCGGGCGGTGTCGACGCCTGCATTGTGCGGCTTGAGTTGCAGCACGTTGTTGGCCAGGTTGCCAACATCACCGATGTTGCGGAAGAAGTTGTGAACGCCGTCCTGCACAAATTGTGGGGTGACGAACTGATAGCCCTGGGCGATTGGCTTGAGGGCATAGGTGTCAACGGTATCGTTGAAGGTGAAGATGGGGCGGTTGACGCTTTCCCATGGGTCATCTTCCGAGGCCGCCTGGGCAGCGAACGGTGCCAACAGGATGGTGGCACACACCGATAGCTGAGCGAAGTACTGGCTCCAGCGCATAGCTTTTGCTCCTTGAATGGTCTGTCATGGGCGCTATGCCCTGAATAAGGCTGTCAGTATATGACGGAAGTGTCGATTTAGGCAGCTACCTAGAATCGTCTTAGGGAAAATGCACAAAATTCCTACAAATACCGACAGTGTCATCCCCTTGTCATGCCGCCCCGATAGCGTGGCAGCTATTTCAGGGACGTTCAGATGCCACACGCCGAGATTGCCGTCGCCGCCGCGCCCTCATTGACCGCCGTGTTATTTGGCCTGAGTGGCTGCCTGGTGGATTTTGGTTCCCTGGCGCGCAGCGACTCACCTTGCGCCGACGCCGAGGCCACGCCAGGCGCATTGAAAATCCTGCGCAGTCTCAAAGAACAAGGCGTGCCCTGCGCCTGGCTGGACGAACTGCCTCCCGCCGTGACCACGCCACTCTGCGCCGGCCTGCCGGGCTGGCTCAAGGCCGCCTCGCCCTCCTCCATTCGCTGGCCTGCGCCCCACGCCTGCTGGCAAGCGCTGATGGAGTTGAACATCGAACGTCTGGAAGGCTGCGTACTGGTCAGCGGCGAGCCGCGTCTGCTGCAATCGGGCCTGAATGCCGGTTTGTGGACCATCGGCCTGGCCTCCTGCGGTTCGCTCTGCGGCCTGTCGCCCCGGCAATGGCAGGCACTGACCGAGCAGCAACGCGAACACAAGCGCGGCAAGGCCACGGTGGCGCTCTATGGCCTGGGCGTGCACTCGGTGATCGACCATCTCGGCGAACTCGGCACCTGCCTGGCCGACATCCGCCTGCGCCAGCTCAAGGGCGAGAAGCCCTGATCGAGATCATGCACAGTTGACCCCAGTGGATTAATCTACAGGTCAGCCCGTAGACCTTTCGCCGTGCGCCGTGGTCTATGCCAGTGCCTATCGATAAAAGGAAAGAACGTCATGCCTGATCGCGAGAAGTTACAACAGCAGGCCGATATTGTGCGTGAGCAACTGGAGAACCATCCCGAGTTGCCCGCCGAGAAACGTCAAGCATTGGAAGAGTTGATCGCCAAGTTCGAAGTCCAGTTGGAAATGGAACCGGCCACCCAGACGCCCAGCATCGCTGACGATGTGAACCGGGCAGTGGAAGGTTTTGAACTGGACCATCCAGGCATTGCCGGGACGTTGCGCAATATCGTGCTGACCCTTGGCAATATCGGCATCTAACCCGAGCCCAAGCCAAACACAAAACCAAATGTGGGAGCTGGCTTGCCTGCGATAGCGGCGTATCAGTCACTTGATGAATGACTGAAAGATCGCAATCGCAGGCAAGCCAGCTCCCACAGTTTTTTGTATGAAGGCTTACTGACGCGCCAGCCGCACGTTCAGGAACTGGGTGTTCTCAGTGCTGCGATACGGATTGATATCCAACCCACCCCGACGCACATACCGTGCATACACGGTCAATTTCTCCGGCTTGAGCAAGCGCTGCAAGTCCAGGAAGATCCGCTCCACACACTGTTCATGAAAGTCCGAGTGCTGGCGAAAGCTGACGATATATTCCAGCAGGCTGGCGTGATCCAGCGCCGCACCACGGTATTCCACCACCACGCTGCCCCAGTCAGGCTGGCTGGTCACCGGGCAATTGGATTTGAGCAGGTGGCTGTGCACGCTCTCCTCCACCACGCGCGAATCATCGCAACGCAGCAGTTCCGGGCGCGGGTGTTCGTAGCTGCTGACGTTGATATCCAGGCCGTCAATGCACACGCCCGGCAACGCCATCACGCCTTCTGCCTCGATGTCGGCCAGGCTGCGAATGCGCACGCTCACTGGCTTGCCGGCCGCAGAGCTGAGGTCGGTGCGCAAGGTGGCTTCAAGGCTTTGCGTATCGGCAAACGCGGTCTGGTTCAGCGAGTTGAGGTACAGCTTGAACGACTTGGACTCGATGATGTTCGGCGAGTCGGCCGGAATGCTGAACTCACCGATGGCCACCACCGGCTTGCCCGAGGGCAACAACCAGGACAGTTCGAAGCAGTTCCAGAAATCCACGCCCTTGTACGGCAGGGTCTCGGCGCTCAGGCCCAGCTCGGCCCACTTGGCGGCGCGTGGAATCGGAAACAGCAACGAAGGCGTGTAGGTGCTGATGTATTCACTGGACTTGCCCAGCGGCGAATGTTCGGCTGCGGGATGCATGGCGGAAACCTGGCTAAATAAACCGCGCCAGTCTACCAGCCTTTGCTCGCCCCCTTAACAAACGCCTCACTCAACGGTCAGTTTACCGACCATGCCCGCCTGGTAATGCCCGGGCAGGTTGCAGGCGAACTCAAGGCCTGTGGCCTGCTTGAACGTCCAGGTCAGTTCGGCCGTCTTGCCCGGCTCCACCAACACACTGTTGGGATCGTCGTGCTTCATGCCGCCCATGTCGCCGTGGCCCATGGCGCTGTGATCCATCTTGCCCATACCGGTGGCGGTGAGCATGCCACTGGCTTGCATCTGCAACATCTCTTTCTGGTGGGCGGCATGCATGGCCGCGTCTCCCAGGTTGAACTCATGCAGCAACTGGCCTTTGTTGACCAGCACAAAGCGCACGGTTTCACCGGCTTTTACGTCCAGGGACTTGGGCTCAAAGGCAATGTCCCGCAGCGTGACTTCAACGGTGCGCGTGGCTTTATCCGCCGGGGCCGGCTGGCCGAACGCGTAGGTGTGAGTCGCATCTGCCAGGGCATTGAAACTCAACGCCAGCAGGCAGCCTGCCAATAACAGAGGTGTACGCAACGCCATCTTTCACTCTCCAAAATAGGTATCCAGCTTGGGCAACACTTTAAGATGGCCTCGCTGCCAGCCAGCTGACTGCTAGATTACAACTTTGTCAGCTTGCGCCCATCCCCTGACGAGCACGGTATAAAGCCCAATGTTTTTTGTAGGAGCGAGCTTGCTCGCTAAGGGCTTAAGCACAACGCGTCAAGCCTGACAGCCCGCGTTACCGTTGGCGTTTTTCGCGAGCAAGCTCGCTCCTACATAGCCCCTATCAAGAGCCCTACATGAAACTGCTGATCGTCGAAGACCAACCCAAAACCGGTCATTACCTGCGCCAGGGCCTGGCCGAAGCGGGCTTTACCACCGAACTGGTGGCCGACGGCACCAGTGGCCAGCACTTGGCGCTGACGGGCGACTATGACTTATTGATCCTCGATGTGATGCTGCCCGGCCGCGATGGCTGGCAAATCCTGCAGGCGGTGCGCAGTGCCGGCCTGGACATCCCGGTGCTGTTCCTCACCGCTCGCGATGCCGTAGAAGACCGAGTACATGGTCTGGAGCTGGGCGCCGACGATTACCTGGTCAAGCCCTTCGCCTTTTCCGAACTGCTGGCGCGGGTGCGCACCTTGTTGCGCCGTGGCAGCAGCACGCCGCAGGAGACCACGCTGCAACTGGCCGACCTGAGCCTGGACTTGATCCGCCGCCGCGTCGAGCGCAGCGGCCAGCGCATCGACCTCACCGCCAAGGAGTTCGCCCTGCTGGAGCTGCTGCTACGCCGCCAGGGCGAAGTGCTGCCCAAGACGCTGATCGCCTCCCAGGTGTGGGACATGAATTTCGACAGCGACACCAACATCATCGAAGTCGCCATTCGCCGCCTGCGCCTGAAAGTCGACGACAATTTCCCCAATAAGCTGATCCACACCGTGCGCGGCATGGGTTACGTGTTGGAGGAACGGTTCACGTGATCAAGCGCCTGTCCCTGACCAGCCGCCTGGCGCTGCTGTTTGCCGCCTGCACGGCGGTGGTCTCGTTGATCGCCGGGGTGTTGTTCAACCGGGCCAGCGAGGCGCACTTCATGGAGCTGGACCAGCAACAGCTCGAAAGCAAACTGGTAGCCCTGCGCAGCACCTTGCAGGGTGTCGCCTCACCGGAAGACCTCGCCCGGCGAACCCCTCAACTGCGCGCAGAACTCGATCACCAGCCCGACCTCGCCTTGCGCATCACCGGGGCGGGTCAACGTTGGCTGGACGGCGCGCCGCACCTTCCCTTGCCCCAAGCGCCCGGCCTGCACAGCCTGCAATACGCAGGCACCGACTACCGCGTATTCATCGCACCCTTGACGCCCAGCCAACTCGATTCGCCACAGCTGACACTGATCCTCGACATCACCCACCACCAGCACTTTCTGCAACGCATGCAACGCTTGATCTGGCTGACCGTCGGCCTCTCGGCCCTGGCCACTGCCCTGCTCGGCGCCTGGGCTGCGCGCAGTGGCTTGCGACCGCTGCGGCGCATGGGCGAAGTGGCCGCCAGTGTCTCCGCCCACTCCCTCACGCAACGCTTACCCCAAGAACAAATGCCGGTGGAGCTCGCGGAACTGGCCCAGGCCGTCAACGCCATGCTGGCCCGCCTCGATGATGCGTTCCAGCGCCTGTCCGCCTTCAGCGCAGATATTGCCCACGAACTGCGCACACCGCTGTCCAACTTGCTGACCCAGACCCAAGTCATCCTCACCCAGCCACGCCCGCTGGAGGATTACCGCGAGGCGCTGCACAGCAACCTGGAAGAGCTGCAATGGATGGCGCAACTGGTCAACGACATGCTGTACCTGGCCAAAGCTGACCACGGCTTGCTGATGCCCAGCCGAGAAGCTCTGGATTTGGGCGATGAGGTCGACGCACTGTTGGAGTTCTTTACCCTGCTGGCGGAGGACGCACAGGTGACGCTGGTGCGCGAAGGCACCGCCCAGACGATGGGCGATCGCGGTATGTTGCGTCGGGCCTTGTCGAATCTGCTGGATAACGCGCTGCGGTTTACCCCACCGGGCGGTGAAGTGCGGGTGCGGATCGAGAGTGGCGTGACACTGACGGTTGAGAACAGCGGGGAAGGCATTCCTGCGCCGTTATTGCCGAGGCTGTTTGACCGGTTCTACCGAGCCGACCCGTCGAGGCGCGCAGGCAGCAGTGAACATGCGGGGCTGGGGTTGGCGATTACCCAGTCGATTGTACGGGCGCATGGCGGGAGGATTTATTGTGAGTCGCAGGCGGGCTGGACAAGGTTTGTGATTGAGCTGCCCAAGGGCGACTGCTGATCATTCCCACGCTCTGCGTGGGAATGCATTCCGGGACGCTCTGCGTCCCAACAGCGGACGCGGAGCGTCCGGTGAGGCGTTCCCACGCAGAGCGTGGGAACGAGCAGGTTACGAATACCTGAGGGCGTGCGCCGGCTCAATCTTCGCCGCCCGATACGCCGGGTAAATCGTCGCCAAGAAGCTCAACACAAACCCCGCCGAGCAAATCAGCAGCACATCCCCACCTTGCAGCTCCGAAGGCAGGTTGCTGACAAAATACACATCCGAACTGAAGATATGCTGCCCGCTCACCCGCTCCAGCCAGCCCACCAGCTCACTCACGTTCAGCGCCGCAATCACCCCCAGCACGCCGCCGATCAAGGTGCCGACCACGCCAATCACGGTGCCCTGCACCATGAAGATCGCCATGATCTGCCGAGGTGTAGCGCCGATGGTACGCAGGATAGCGATGTCCGCGCCCTTGTCGTTCACCACCATGATCAAGGTGGCGATGATGTTGAACGCGGCCACGGCGACGATCATCAGCAACAGCAGGCCGATCATGGTCTTTTCCATTTTCATCGCGCTGAACAGGCTGCCCTGGGTGTGGGTCCAGTCATCCGGCTTGTAAGCCGCGCCCAGGCTGGCGGCGATATCTGCCGAGACTTTGGGCGCTGCATACAGGTCCTTCACCGCCAGGCGCACACTTTGCACCTGGTTGGGCTGCCAATGCTGGATTTCAGCGGCGTCGGCCATGTGGATCAGGGCCATGGAGCCATCCAGTTCGGCGCCGACCTTGAAGATGCCCACCACATTCAGGCGCTGCATGCGCGGGGTGATACCGCCCGGGGCGCTGCTGAGTTCCGGCACGATCAGGGTCAGTTTGTCGCCCACGTTCAGGCGAAAACGCCGTGCAGTGATATCACCGACCACCACCCCGAACTCGCCGGGTTTGAGGTCGTCGAGTTTGCCGCGCACGATGTGCTGGGCCACGATCGACACCTTGCCTTCCTGAGCCGGGTCGACGCCGCTGATCTCGATGGGCTGCATCGCGCCCTTATAGGAAAACATGCCATCCATCTGGGTGAAGGGCACAGCGGCGGTGACTTGCGGATTCTTCATCGCGGCCGCGGCCACCGGCTGCCAATCATCAATCGGCTTTACGCCGACGATGGTGGCGTGGGGCACCATGCCGAGGATGCGTGAGCTCATTTCACGCTGAAAGCCGTTCATCACCGAAAGCACTACGATCATCGCCAGTACGCCCAGGGCGAGGCCGATCATCGAGGTCATCGAGATAAACGAGACAAAACGGTTGCGGCGCTTGGCGCGGGTATAGCGCGTGCCGATAAAAATCGATAACGGTCTGAACATTCGCGGGCACCGTTGGAAAAATAAAAAAGCCCGACCTCAAAAAACCGGGCTTGCAACAGGTCAGATAGCGACCAGATGACCTTCCTGCAAATGCAGTACGCGGTCCATCTGCCGGGCCATGCTCATGTCATGGGTCACCACCAGGAACGCGGTGCGCATCTGGGTGCTCAGCTCCAGCATCAAGTCCTTGATGCCCTGAGCGGTGTGGGAGTCGAGGTTGCCGGTCGGCTCGTCGAGCATCACCAGGCCCGGGTTGTTCACCAGGGCACGAGCAATCGCCACGCGCTGGCGCTCACCACCAGACAACTCCGCTGGCTTGTGCTCCAGGCGGTGGCCGAGGCCGACGCGCTCGAGCAAGGCCGTGGCACGCTGACGCGCTTCAGGAATCGCGGTCTTGCCGATCAACAGCGGCATGCACACGTTTTCCAGGGCGGTGAATTCCGGCAGCAAGTGGTGGAACTGGTACACAAAGCCCAACGAGCGATTGCGCAGTTGGCCGCGGGCCTTTTCATTCAACGCCGACAGTTCTTCACCGGCCAGCCATACGCTGCCCTGGGACGGCGTATCGAGGCCGCCCAGCAGGTTGAGCAAGGTACTCTTGCCGGAACCGGAACTGCCGACGATCGCCACACGCTCGCCAGGATGCAGTTCAAGCTGCAGGTTGGACAGCACCACCACCGACTCCGGGCCTTCCTCGTAGGATTTACCCAGGTTGCGGCAGCTCAGGATTGCTTTTTCACTCATGCCCGATTCACTCATAACGTAATGCCTGTGCTGGCTGGGTACGTGCCGCGCGCCAGGCTGGATACAGGGTGGCAAGGAAGCTCAGGACCAACGCAGCGCCGCCCACCATCAGCACGTCCTGGGGTTGCACCTGGGACGGCAAGTAATCGATGAAGTAGACGTCGGCGTTGAGAAACTTGTGGCCGATCACCTTTTCAAGCAGGGCGATGGCGGCGCTGACGTTCAGCGCGGCCAGAATGCCCACCGCCGTGCCGATCAAGGTGCCGACCACGCCGATCACGGTGCCCTGCACCATGAAGATCGCCATGATCTGCCCCGGCGTGGCGCCCAACGTACGCAGGATGGCGATGTCGCCCTTCTTGTCGTTCACCACCATCACCAGCGTGGAGATGATGTTGAAGGCCGCCACGGCGACGATCAGCAACAACAACAGGCCGATCATGGCTTTTTCCATGCGGATGGCCTGATACAGGTTGCCGTGGGTGCGGGTCCAGTCGCGAGCGTAGTACTCGGTTTCACCCAGGTGCTGGGCAATTTCCCAGGCGCCGCGCGGCGCATCGAACAGGTCGTTGAATTTCAGGCGCAGGCCCTGCACCTGGTCGGGCTGCCAGCGATGCAGGCGGGCCAGGTCGGTGAGATTGGTCAGGCCGATGTAACCGTCGATCTCGCCAGCGCCGACGTGGAAGGTGCCCACCACGGTAAAGCGCTTCATGCGCGGGAACATGCCGGCCGGGGTCACGGTGACTTCCGGGGCGACGAAGGTCAGCTTGTCGCCAACCTCTACGCCCAGCTTGGCCGCGGCCTTGTCACCGATGACGATGCCAAAGCTGCCCGGCGACAGCTCGTCGAGCTTACCTTGCAGCATGAACTTGTCGATGATCGAGACGTTGCGCTCCTGGGCCGGGTCGATGCCGTTGAGCAGGATCTTCTGCACTTTGCCGTCATTGGTCAGCAACCCCTGCATCTGGGTAAACGGCGCTACCGCCACCACCTTGGGGTTCTGCTGGACCTTGGCGGCCAGGCTTTGCCAGTCGTTGATGGGCGCATCGCCCTCGATGGTCGCGTGGGGCACCATGCCCAGCACGCGGGTGCGCATCTCATGATCGAAGCCATTCATCACCGACAGCACCACGATCATCACGACCACGCCCAGGGCGAGACCGATCATCGAGGTCAAGGAAATGAACGACACAAAATGATTGCGACGCTTTGCACGGGTATAACGCGTGCCGATAAATACGAAGAGAGGTCTGAACATGTCGGGGCTTGTTCGGAGGAAAAGAAGACGTCCCGGTGGCGGGGTCTGGCCAGCAGCTTTACACTCAGACCATTACCGTTACCTGGGGTTCGCCATGTCGACATTAGATGAAGAAGAGCGCCGCGAATACTACCGTATCGACGACATGATCGCACTTCAAATCAAACCCCTGTCGGGCCCCGACGCGGCGAGCAAGGAAGTGTTGCTGGATGATTCACCGCTGTTCAATCTGCTCAGCGAGCTGCACTTGAGCGAATTCGAAGCCCAGCACCTGCTGCGCCAGATCAGCGAGAAAGACCGCAGCCTGGCGGCCTTCCTCAAAGTGCAGAACAAACGCCTGGATCTGCTCAGCCAGGTCATGGCTCGCGGTTTGCTGAACGAGGTGGGTGCGCCGCAACCGGTGATCCTCTCCGAGGGCGGCATCGACTTCCAGCACCCGACACCGCTGGCCGCCGACACTCACCTGGCGGTCAAGCTTGTGCTGATGCCCCAGGCGCTCGGCCTGTTGCTGCGCGCGCGGGTGACCCATTGCGACCCCAAGGGCGACGGCTTTGATGTGGGCACGGAGTTCGAGTCCATGACCGATGCCCAACGCCAACTGCTGGCGCGCTATATCCTGCAGAAACAGGCCCAGGAACGCCGCCTGGCGCGAGAACAAAGCGAAGACCTCTGAATGCGTATTCACGACGCCAGCCATCCTGGCGCAAAGGAGCAACTGTGACCCTGATTTACGGCCACCGCGGTGCCAAAGGCGAAGCACCGGAAAATACCCTGACCAGTTTTCAGGAATGTCTCAAGCACGGCGTCCGTCGTTGCGAGCTGGACCTGCACCTGTCCATGGACGGCGAGCTGATGGTCATCCATGACCCGACCCTCAAGCGCACCGCCGACCGGCGCGGCAAGGTCGTCGAGTACTCGGCGGCTGATTTGGTCAAGATGGACGCACGCAAAGGCGGCCCGGGTTGGGTCAGCCCGTGCCCGATCCCACGCCTGGAGGAGCTGTTCGAAAAGTGCGACTTCGATCACTGGCAACTGGAAGTCAAAAGTGCTTCGCGCACCCGTGCCGCAACCACTGTGCTGGCGATTCGCGAAATGGCTGTGCGCTTTGGCTTGATGGACAAGGTCACGGTCACGTCAAGCTCGCGGGAAGTGCTCAAGGCCGCCGTAGAACTCACCCCGGACCTGTCACGCGGGCTCGTCGCCGAATATGCCTGGCTCGACCCGCTGAAGGTCGCGCAGAACTACGGCTGTGAGTATTTGGCATTGAACTGGACGCTGTGCACCCCCGAGCGCCTGCAAAAAGCCCAGCGCCAGGGTTTGCATGTATCCGTGTGGACGGTCAACGAACCTGCGCTTATGCGCAGGCTCGCCGACTTCGGCGTAGATAGCCTGATTACAGACTTTCCCGGTTTGGCCACTGCCACCCTCGGGAATTACTGAAATCGGTCTCCCCGGCCGGCTCAGGCCACCGGCCGGAGCCGCTCAAAAAAGCCGGTTGAGGCCGTCGTAGGCCGCTACCCGATAGGCTTCGGCCATGGTCGGGTAGTTGAAGGTGGTGTTGACGAAATACTTGAGGGTATTTTGCTCACCTGGCTGGTTCATGATCGCCTGGCCGATGTGCACGATCTCCGAGGCCTGGTAGCCGAAGCAATGCACGCCGAGTACTTCCAGGGTTTCGCGGTGGAACAGGATTTTCAGCATGCCTTGCGGCTCACCAGCGATCTGCGCACGCGCCATGCTCTTGAAGAACGCCTTGCCCACTTCGTAAGGCACCTTGGCCTTGGTCAGTTCGTGCTCGTTCTTGCCGATCGAGCTGATCTCGGGAATCGTGTAGATCCCGGTCGGCACGTCGTTCACGTAGCGCCAGCTGCCATTGTCGACAATGCTGCCAGCGGCCGAGCGGCCCTGGTCATGGGCGGCACTGGCCAGGCTTGGCCAGCCGATCACGTCACCGGCGCCGTAGATGTTCGGCACGCAGGTGCGGTAGTTCTCATCCACTTCGATCTGGCCACGGCTGTTGACCTTGACCCCGATGTTTTCCATGCCCAGCTTGTCGGTGTTGCCGGTACGGCCGTTGCACCACAGCAAAGCGTCGGCCTTGATCTTCTTGCCGGACTTGAGGTGCAGGATCACCCCGTTGTCCAGGCCTTCGACCCGCTCGTACTCTTCGTTGTGGCGCACGGTGATGTTGTTGTTGCTGAAGTGGTAGCTCAACGCCTGGGAGATTTCCGAGTCGAGGAAGCTGAGCAACTGGTCGCGGTTGTCCACTAGCTCGACCAGTACACCCAGGCCACTGAAGATCGAGGCGTATTCACAGCCGATCACGCCGGCGCCGTAGATGATCAGTTTGCGCGGGGTATGGCCCAGGCTCAGGATGGTATCGCTATCGTAGATACGCGGGTGGTGGAAATCGATGTCCGCCGGGCGATACGGGCGCGAACCGGTGGCGATGATGATGTGCTTGGCCACCAGTTTCTCGACCACGCCATTGGCGCAGACCACTTCGACGGTTTGCTCATCGGCAAAACTGCCGGTGCCGAAGAACAGGTCGACACGGTTACGGGCGTAGTAGCCGGTACGCGAGGCGACTTGCTTGGAGATGACTTTTTCAGCGCTTTTCAGTACGTCCGGGAACGAGAACCAGCGCGGCTCACCAATGGCCCGGAACATCGGGTTGGTATTGAACTGCATGATCTGCCGTACCGAGTGACGCAACGCCTTGGACGGGATGGTACCCAGGTGGGTGCAGTTACCGCCGACCTGGCGACGGCTATCAACCATCGCCACCTTGCGCCCTGCTTTGGCAGCGTTCATCGCCGCACCTTCTCCAGCTGGGCCGGAACCCAGTACCACCACGTCGTAGTTGTAGACAGCCATGCGTACTCCTCAGAACAGGCCAGGCGTACGGTTGGACGCCGGGCTAAATCATGCCGCGGCCAGCGAGCATGAAGGACAATTTGGCTCAAGTGTGTGAACCGGGGCACAGTCTATAGAAGGCCGAGCGCCGCGAACATTAACCCTTGGTCGCGTCGTAGGCCAGTGTTGCCATACTACAGGACGCACATCAGCGCCGAATTCAGGATGAGCCATTATGCGACAACTATTTTTCTGTTTGATGCTGATGGTGTCGCTCACGGCGTACGCCAACGATGCACAGCGGCTCAAGCAGGCAAGCTTCCCCGCACAGGTCGAGGGGCTGGCCCTGAAAAACCAGGCGGTGTTCAACTATCTCTGGGCGGATGTGTATGCCGCCGCGCTGTATGCAGCCGCTGACCTGCCGGCAAAGCAGGCCTGGAACCAGCAGAAGGCTGTGCGTCTGGCGCTGTATTACTTTCGCGACATCGACCGCAATGATGTGATCAAGGCAGCCAGCGTCACCCTGGAACGCCAGCAGGCCAATGCCGGGTTGAACCCAGAGATAGCCAAGCTGCACGCGCGCTTTCGGGATATTCGCAGCGGTGATCGCTATGCCCTGGATTTTCGTCCGGGGCGCGGGTTGAATCTGGAAATTAATGGGCAGGTTGTGTTCAGCAGCCCAGATGCTGAGTTAGCGAAGGCCTACCTGGGTATCTGGCTGGCGCCCAAAGGGCTGTCGGACAGTTTGCGCAACACGCTACTCAAGTGATGGAGGTGTTGACCTTTCCATCGTCATCGCGGGCAAGCCCGCTCCCACAGGTAAAGGCATTTCAACTGTGCGAGCTGGCTTGCCTGCGATAAGGCCCTCCCAGACACCACAAAACCCACAGGCATAAAAAAGCCCCGAACCAGTCGGGGCTTTTTCATTCAGCGCAAAGGCTTAGCGCGGAAACGCAGGCGGGTTGACCCCAGCCATGTCTTCCATCACGCGAACCACCTGGCAGCTGTAGCCGAACTCGTTGTCATACCACACGTACAGCACAACACGGTTGTCCTGGGTGATGGTCGCTTCGGCGTCCACCACACCAGCGTGGCGCGAGCCAACGAAGTCGGTGGAGACCACTTCCTGGGAATTGACGAAGTCGATCTGCTTATGCAGGTCGGAGTGCAGCGCCATGTAGCGCAGGTACTCGTTCATCTCTTCGCGGGTGGCGGCTTTCTCAAGGTTGAGGTTGAGAATGGCCATCGACACGTTCGGCGTCGGTACGCGGATCGCGTTACCGGTCAGCTTGCCGGCCAGCTCAGGCAGAGCCTTGGCAGCGGCAGTGGCAGCACCGGTCTCGGTGATCACCATGTTCAACGCGGCGCTACGGCCACGGCGATCGCCTTTGTGGAAGTTGTCGATCAGGTTCTGGTCGTTGGTGTACGAGTGAACGGTTTCAACGTGGCCGTTAACGATGCCGAACTTGTCATTCACAGCCTTGAGCACCGGCACGATGGCGTTGGTGGTGCAGGAAGCGGCGGACACGATCTTGTCGTCAGCGGTGATTTCAGCGTGGTTGATGCCGTGCACGATGTTCTTGAGCTTGCCCTTGCCAGGCGCGGTCAGCACAACGCGGTCGACACCCGGGCAAGCCAGGTGCTGGCCCAGGCCCTCGGCATCACGCCATACGCCGGTGTTGTCCACCAGCAGGGCGTTCTGGATGCCGTACTGGGTGTAATCCACCTCGGTCGGGTTCTTCGCGTAGATCACCTGGATCAGGTTACCGTTGGCGGTGATGGTGTTGTTTTCTTCGTCAATGGTGATGGTGCCATTGAACGAGCCGTGTACCGAGTCGCGACGCAGCAGGCTGGCGCGCTTGGTCAGGTCGTTTTCGGCGCCTTTGCGCACCACGATGGCACGCAGGCGCAGGCCGTCGCCGCCACCGGTTTTCTCGATCAGGATGCGCGCCAGCAGGCGGCCGATACGGCCAAAGCCGTACAACACCACATCGGTGCCTTTGCGGGCGGCAGCGTTTTGCTGGCCAACCACATCGGCCATTTCTTCACGTACGAACTGCTCGGCAGTGCGGCCGGCACCTTCTTTACGGAATTTGTAGGCCAACTTGCCCAGGTCTACCGAAGCCGCGCCGAGCTTGAGCTCGCTCATGGCTTTGAGCAGTGGGAATGTTTCGTGGACGGAGAGTTCGCTGTCGTCGGCGGAGCGATGGCGCGCAAAGCGATGGGCTTTGAGAATCGCGATGACAGACTGGTTGATCAGGCTGCGGCCATAGATCGAGCTCACCACATTGTTATTGCGGTACAGCTGACCGATAAGCGGAATCATCGCTTCAGCGAGTGCTTCACGGTCGATCCATTCACCAAGACACTGGTCGGGCTTCTGAGTCACGGGAACCTTCCACATGTAGGGGCAGAAAAAAGGGGCTACATTATGTCGCCCGACTGAGCGTTGAGCAATGCGCGAAGGGCAACAAAAAGCCCTTGCAAAAAAATACCACCGCGCTACAGCCCAGGAAACACGCGGGTTCCAGAAGGCCACTAGTTTGGCGAGTAGGCCGACTTGTCCGTAACTCTCCTAAACATTCGCGCTTTTTGGCACTACATATTGAGTCAAAACCCGCCATTGTTTGTCTTAGCCACTACATTTCCTGCAAACCGTAATAGGCACAGTCAGCAACTGACAGGCGGCACCTGGGGCCGTTACAATTACTGACTTTGTCGCAACGCTTGGAGCTCAACCTTCCGTGCCCGTTCTGCGTCTACCGCTACTCCCTGCCGCGGCAGGTAAACAGCACTGGGGCAACCTGCCCGGTGCCGCCCTGAGCCTGGCCATTGCCGAGGCTGCCAGCGCAGCCAAGCGCTTTACCCTGCTGCTCACCGCCGACAGCCAAAGTGCCGAACGGTTGGAGCAGGAGCTGAGCTTCTTCGCCCCGGATTTGCCGGTGCTGCATTTTCCCGACTGGGAAACCCTGCCCTACGACCTGTTCTCGCCGCACCAGGACATCATCTCCCAGCGCATCGCCAGCCTGTACCGCTTGCCCGAACTGGCCCACGGCGTGCTGGTGGTGCCGATCACCACCGCCCTGCACCGCCTGGCACCGACCAAGTTCCTGCTCGGCAGCAGCCTGGTGCTGGACGTGGGCCAGAAGCTCGACGTCGAGCAGATGCGCACGCGCCTGGAAGCCAGCGGCTACCGCTGCGTCGACACGGTGTACGAGCACGGTGAGTTCGCGGTGCGCGGCGCCTTGATCGACCTGTTCCCGATGGGCAGCAAGTTGCCGTACCGCATCGACCTGTTCGATGACGAGATCGAGACGCTGCGCACCTTCGACCCGGAGAACCAGCGTTCCATCGACAAGGTCGACTCGATCAAGCTGCTGCCGGCGCGGGAATTCCCGTTGCAAAAAGACGCGGTAACACGCTTCAAGGCGCGCTTTCGTGAGCGCTTCGATGTGGACTTCCGTCGCTGCCCGATCTTCCAGGACTTGAGCAGCGGGATTACACCTGCCGGTATCGAGTACTACCTGCCGTTGTTCTTCGACGAAACCTCCACCCTCTTCGACTACCTGCCGCAGGACACCCAGGTGTTCTCGCTGCCGGGTATCGAACAGGCGGCGGAAAACTTCTGGAACGATGTGCGCAACCGCTACGAAGAACGTCGCGTCGATCCATCCCGGCCTTTATTGCCGCCCGCTGAACTGTTCCTGCCAGTTGAAGACTGCTTCGCGCGCCTGAAAAACTGGCCGCGTGTAGTAGCCAGCCAGCAGGACGTGGACGCCGGCAGTGGCCGCGAGCGTTTCCCGGCGAGCGCGTTGCCCGATTTGGCGATCCAGGCCAAAGCCACGCAACCGCTGGAGGCGCTGTCGAACTTCCTCGGCGACTTCCCGGGCCGCGTGCTGTTTACCGCCGAATCCGCCGGGCGTCGCGAAGTGCTGCTGGAGCTGTTGGAACGCCTGAAGCTGCGGCCGAAAACCGTCGACAGCTGGCCGGATTTTGTCGCCAGCAAAGAGCGCCTGGCAATCACCATCGCGCCGCTGGACGAAGGGCTGCAGCTGGATGACCCGGCGCTGGCCTTGATCGCCGAAAGCCCGCTGTTCGGCCAGCGCGTGATGCAGCGCAGGCGCCGGGAAAAACGCGCCGATGCCAACAACGACGCGGTGATCAAGAACCTCACCGAGCTGCGCGAAGGCGCGCCGGTGGTGCATATCGACCACGGTGTAGGCCGCTACCTGGGCTTGCAGACCCTGGAGATCGACAACCAGGCCGCCGAATTCCTCACCATGGAATACGCCGAGGGCGCCAAGCTCTACGTGCCGGTGGCCAACCTGCACCTGATCGCCCGCTACACCGGCAGCGACGACGCCTTGGCGCCGTTGCACCGCCTGGGCTCCGAGACCTGGCAGAAAGCCAAGCGCAAGGCCGCCGAACAGGTGCGCGACGTGGCCGCCGAACTGCTCGACATCTATGCCCGCCGTGCTGCCCGCGAAGGTTATGCCTTCGCCGACCCGAAAGCCGACTACGCCACTTTCAGCGCCGGCTTCGCCTTCGAAGAAACCCCGGACCAGCAAACCACCATCGAAGCGGTGCGCGCCGACATGCTCGCGCCCAAGCCGATGGATCGCCTGGTGTGCGGCGACGTGGGCTTCGGCAAGACCGAAGTGGCCATGCGTGCAGCCTTTATTGCGGTGCACGGCGGTCGCCAGGTGGCGATCCTGGTGCCAACCACCCTGCTTGCCCAGCAGCACTACAACAGCTTCCGCGACCGCTTTGCCGACTGGCCGGTGACCGTGGAAGTAATGAGCCGCTTCAAGTCCGCCAAGGAAGTGAATGCCGCCGTCGCCGACCTGGCCGAGGGCAAGATCGACATCGTCATCGGTACTCACAAGCTGCTGTCGGACGATGTGAAGATCAAGAACCTGGGCCTGGTGATCATCGACGAAGAACACCGCTTTGGTGTGCGCCAGAAAGAACAGCTCAAGGCCCTGCGCAGTGAAGTCGATATCCTCACCCTCACCGCCACGCCAATTCCGCGCACGCTGAACATGGCGGTGTCGGGCATGCGCGACCTGTCGATCATCGCCACGCCACCGGCGCGTCGCCTGTCGGTGCGCACCTTCGTGATGGAGCAGAACAAGAGCACGGTCAAGGAAGCCCTGCTGCGCGAACTGCTGCGCGGCGGCCAGGTGTATTACCTGCACAACGATGTGAAAACCATCGAGAAATGCGCCGCCGACCTCGCCGAACTGGTACCTGAGGCCCGTATCGCCATCGGCCACGGGCAGATGCGCGAGCGCGAACTCGAACAGGTGATGAGCGACTTCTACCACAAGCGCTTCAACGTGCTGATCGCCTCGACCATCATCGAGACCGGCATCGACGTGCCGAGCGCCAACACCATCATCATCGAGCGTGCCGACAAGTTCGGCCTGGCGCAGCTGCACCAATTGCGCGGTCGCGTCGGGCGCAGTCACCACCAGGCCTATGCCTACCTGCTCACACCGCCGCGCCAGCAGATCACTTCCGATGCGGAAAAACGCCTGGAAGCGATCGCCAATACCCAGGACCTCGGTGCCGGCTTTGTATTGGCCACCAATGACCTGGAAATCCGGGGTGCCGGTGAATTGCTCGGCGACGGCCAGAGCGGGCAGATCCAGGCGGTGGGTTTCACGCTGTATATGGAGATGCTCGAACGCGCGGTAAAAGCCATCCGCAAAGGCGAACAACCTAACCTCGACCAACCCTTGGGCGGCGGCCCGGAGATCAACCTGCGCTTGCCGGCGTTGATTCCCGAAGACTACCTGCCGGATGTGCATGCACGGTTGATCCTGTACAAGCGCATTGCCTCGGCGGCCGACGAAGAAGGCCTCAAGGACTTGCAGGTAGAGATGATCGACCGTTTCGGCCTGCTGCCTGAACCGACCAAGAACCTGGTGCGCCTGACCCTGCTCAAGTTGCAGGCCGAGCAGTTGGGCATCAAGAAAGTCGACGCAGGGCCGCAAGGCGGGCGTATCGAATTCGAAGCGCAGACACCGGTCGACCCGTTGGTGCTGATCAAGCTGATCCAGGGCCAGCCCAACCGCTACAAGTTCGAAGGGGCTACGCTGTTCAAGTTCATGGTGCCGATGGAACGTGCCGAAGAACGCTTCAACACCTTGGAGGCGCTGTTTGAACGCCTCATTCCGAAATCCGTTTAAGGACGCCCCCATGCGCGTGTTCCGCATTTTGAGCCTGTTGTTGGTGGTACTCGCACCTTCGGCCTTTGCCGACAGCCTGTATCAGGTGGAAATGATCCTGGTGCGCCAGAATGCAGAACCGGTGATCAGTAGCCGCGCCGCGCCGGAAAACTGGGATGCCGGAGCGCCGCGCCTGGGTGAGCGGATGAGCCCGCCGCGCCTGGGCAATATCGTCGACAAGCTGCGCGCCGACACCAACTACACGGTGCTCGCCCACAAGGCCTGGGAACAGAACCTGGGCGAGCAAGCGGTGAAGGTGGCGATCACCGACGGTCAGGAGCAGTTCGGCCAGTTCCCTATCGAAGGGGTGTTGAGCCTGCAACTGGGGCGCTTTACCGATATCGACGCGGATTTCTGGATCAACCAGTTCGACGACAACGGCAGCGTGATCGCCAGCGAACACTTGAGCCAGAAAGACGTGCGCACCAAGAACAACCAGCTCAACTACCTGGACGGCGGCCACCTGGCGCTGCTGATCAAGGTCACCTCGCTGACCGCCAAGCCACCCAGCGCACCACCGCCCGACCTTCAGGACTGATTGCGCGCCATGCCCCTGACGTCGTCGTTGACCAAACCCCTGGCCCCTTCGTGGGCCAATCGCTTCAAAGAGCAAAGCCTCGAGCGCGGGCGACGCTACGCCCTGGAGAACCGCGTGCGCATCGTCGAGTGCGGCGACAGCACCATCACCGCCAGTTGCGAAGGCTCGGGCGGTAATGTTTACCGCCAGACCATCTCACTGCGCGAATCGGCCAAGGGCCTGCTGATCCTGGTGGACAGCCGCTGCACGTGCCCGGTGCACACCAACTGCAAACACATCGCGGCGGTGCTGCTCAAGGTTCAGGAAACCCTGGCCTACCCGGCAGCGGCCCAGGATGCGCAACTGCTGGAAAAACTCCAGGCCGTGCTCGATAACCGCGTGGTCCTGCCGCAGGTGGTGATGGACGACATGCAGCCGGTGCCACGCCTGTGGCTGGCCAGCGTGGAATTCAGCGCGTTCGAGCCGCGCAACGGCAAGATGCAGCGCTATATCCAGCACCGTGCGGCGCTGTCGTTCAACTACCTGGGCAACTATGTCAGCGGGCAAAAAAATGCCGACATCATTGTGCGCCAGGAGACGCAGAGCCTGCGGATCAAGCGCCAACCCGAGCAAGAGCAGGCCTATCGCGAACACCTGCGCCTGCTTGGCTTCAAGATCGCCACGCGCCAGAGCAAGGCCCTGCCGGAAAGCGCCGGCGAGCTGTTCGAGATGGTCAATGACAGTGCCTGGCTGAACTTCACCCTCAATGTGTCGCCCACTTTGCGTGCCGAGGGCTGGGAGCTGCAGATCGATGAAGACTTCGGCTTTGACCTCAGCCCCGTCGATGACTGGTATGCCACGGTCGATGAAGGGCCGGAACGCGATTGGTTCGACCTGGAGCTGGGCATTATCGTCAACGGCGAACGCTTGAGCCTGCTGCCGATCCTGCTGAACCTGATGCGCTCTCATACCGAGATCCTCAACCCGGAGAAACTCGCGCGGCGCCGCGATGAAGAGCTGATCCTGGTGAACATCCCCGGCCTGCCCAACGGCCACGGCCCGCTGCAAGTGGCGCTGCCCTACGGCCGCTTGAAGCCGGTACTGGCGACCCTCGGCGAGTTCTACCTGCAGGAAGCCGGCACCACCGCTCTGCGCTTGGCCAAGGCCGACGCCATACGCCTCAACCCGCTGGAAGACCTGCCTCTGCAATGGGAAGGCGGCGAGAAGATCCGCAACTTCGCCCAGCGTCTGCGCGATATCAAGGATTTCACCTGCGTGGCGCCCGAAGGCCTGAATGCGACCTTGCGCCCCTACCAGCTGGAAGGTCTGAGCTGGATGCAGTCGCTGCGCCAACTGGAGGTGGGTGGGATACTCGCGGATGACATGGGCCTGGGCAAAACCTTGCAGACCCTGGCGCACATCCTTACCGAAAAAAACGCAGGGCGCCTTGATCGGCCCTGCATGGTCGTGATGCCTACCAGCCTGATTCCCAATTGGCTCGATGAGGCGGCGCACTTCACCCCGCAGCTGAGAGTGCAGGCACTTTATGGCGCAGGACGTAAGAAACATTTCGCCAACCTGAATGACTACGACCTGCTGCTGACCACCTACGCCCTGCTGCCCAAGGACATTGAACAGCTCGCCGCCCTGCCCTTGCACGTCTTGATCCTGGATGAAGCGCAGTACATCAAGAATCCGTCCAGCAAGGCAGCCCAGGCCGCACGCGAGCTGAATGCCCGCCAGCGCCTGTGCCTGAGCGGCACGCCTTTGGAAAATCACTTGGGCGAACTGTGGTCGCTGTTTCACTTCCTGCTGCCGGGTTGGCTGGGCGACGTGAAGAGCTTCAACCGTGATTACCGCGTGCCGATTGAAAAACGTGCCAGCGAGGTGCGATTGCAGCACCTCAACGGTCGGATCAAACCCTTCCTGCTACGCCGCACCAAGGAACAAGTGGCAACCGAACTGCCACCCAAGACCGAAATCATCCACTGGGTCGACCTCAACGAGGCCCAGCGCGACGTGTACGAAACCATGCGCCTGGCCATGGATAAAAAGGTCCGCGACGAGATTACCCGCAAGGGCGTGGCTCGCAGCCAGATCATCATCCTCGAAGCCCTGCTCAAACTGCGCCAGGTGTGCTGCGACCTGCGCCTTGTCAACGACGCCACCCTGCCCGCCCGTGGCAGCAGCTCGGGCAAGCTCGACAGCCTGCTGGACATGCTCGACGAGCTGTTTTCCGAAGGCCGTCGGATCCTGCTGTTCTCACAGTTCACCTCGATGCTGAGCCTGATCGAGGCCGAACTGAAAAAGCGCGGCATTGCCTACGCCCTGCTGACCGGCCAGACCCGGGATCGACGTACACCGGTGAAGGATTTCCAGAGCGGTAAGTTGCAGATCTTTTTAATCAGCCTGAAGGCCGGCGGCGTCGGCTTGAACCTGACCGAAGCCGACACAGTTATCCACTATGACCCCTGGTGGAACCCGGCCACGGAAAACCAGGCCACCGACCGTGCGTACCGCATCGGGCAGGAAAAGCCGGTGTTCGTGTACAAGATGATTGCCCGGGGCACAGTGGAGGAGAAAATCCAGCATTTGCAGAAGGAGAAGTCCGATCTGGCTGCGGGCGTGCTGGATGGGCGAACCACGGGGGATTGGCAGTTGGGCAATGACGAGATTGAAGCGTTGTTTGCGCCGTTGCCCAACAAGCAAGAGAAGCGCTGACTGTTAGGCCGCCTTCGCGAGCAAGCCAGCTCCCACACCTGAATGTATTCACAAATCAAAATGTGGGAGCTGGCTTGCTTGCGATGGCCGCGCTTCGGTTTTCAGTCGATCAACTGCGCATCACGCAACGCAGTAAGCGCTGTCAGCCAACGCGGATCCTGTTTGTAATCAGTCGACGCAACCGCCTGCCCACGCATACGCGCAATCCGCGCCGATGGCGTGACCTTCATCCGCTGCGCCGCACTCAGCGCCAGCTCGGCCGCCGCACGGTCATTGCACACCAAGCCCATGTCACAACCGGCGGTCAGCGCCGCTTCGATACGACTGGCCGCATCGCCGACCACATGGGCCCCGGCCATGGACAGGTCATCGCTGAAGATCACCCCGTCGAACTGCAACTCACCGCGCAGGATGTCCTGCAACCAGCGACGCGAAAAACCAGCAGGCTGGGCATCGAACTGCGGGTAGATGACGTGCGCCGGCATCACGGCGGCCAATTGCTTGCTCAGGCGTGCGAAAGGCACTAGGTCGTTGGCGCGAATCTGTTCCAGGCTGCGCTCGTCATTGGGAATGGCGACGTGGGAATCGGCCTCGGCCCAACCATGGCCAGGGAAGTGCTTGCCGGTGGCGGCCATGCCGGCGCTGTTCATGCCACGGATAAATGCACCCGCGAGCACGGCAGCGCGCTCGGGGTCGCCTTCGAAAGCACGGGTACCGACCACGGCGCTGCGTTGGTAGTCGAGGTCCAGCACGGGGGCAAAACTCAGGTCCAGGCCCACCGCCAGCACCTCGGTGGCCATGATCCAGCCGCACTGCTCAGCCAGGTATTCAGCGTTGGGGTTATCCGCCAGCGCACGCATGGCCGGCAGGCGCACGAAGCCTTGGCGCAGACGCTGTACGCGGCCGCCTTCCTGGTCCACAGCCAGCAGCAGGTCCGGGCGCACTGCGCGAATGGCTGCGCTCAATTCGCGAACCTGACGCGGGTGCTCGATATTGCGCGCAAAAATGATCAGGCCGCCCACTTCCGGTTGGCGCAACAGATGACGATCCTCGGCCGTGAGCCAGGTACCGGCGACGTCGACCATCAAAGAACCTTGCAGGGCAGCAGTCATAAACCTTCCTTAAATAACGCACACAACCCGTGGTCCCTGCCAGGCAGGGCAAGGACCACGGGTTGCGAATAAATAGCTGAAATCGGCATGGCGGCTAGCTTAGCGGATGCAAGCGACCGCGCCCACCCGCAGCGATCAAACCTTGGCGGCGACCGGTACGGTTTTGCTGCGCGGGCGCAACTGGGCGGTGGCCATGGCCGGGTCGGTGACGCCGGTTTCGGCGCGCATGCCAGCGGCAAGGAACGGCACCATCAGGCGCATGACTTGCTCGATGGACGTGTTCACACCGAAATCGGTCTCGGCAATTGCCCGCAACGCCTTGATACCCGACATGCTGAAAGCTGCGGCACCGAGCATGAAATGCACACGCCAGAACAGTTCGATAGGCGGAATACGCGGCGCCGCTTCGTTGACCAGCAGCATATAGCGGCGGAACACCTTGCCGTACATGTCTTCCAGATAACGGCGCAAGTGGCCCTGGCTCTGGCTGAACGCCAGGCCAAGCAGGCGCATGAAGATCGATAAATCGTTGCCGCTGCGGGGCTGCACGACCAACGCTTGCTCCACGAGGATTTCCAGCAGCTCTTCCAGGCTGGGCTTGTGATCGGCCTTGGCCTGGCGGCGTTCCAGCTCACGGTCGAGGCTTGCGCAGAACGGGCCCAGAAAGCGTGAGAACACCGCCTGGATCAGGGCCTTTTTCGAGCCGAAGTGGTAATTCACGGCGGCCAGGTTGACCCCAGCCTTGCTGGTGATCAGACGCAATGAAGTTTCAGCAAATCCTTTTTCCGCGAACAATTGCTCGGCAGCATCGAGAATGCGTTCAACGGTTTCCGACTGGGCCATGGCTACTCCGCCTGACAAACACTTGTTTGAAACATACGTTTCAGAGTGTGTCTTGTCAAGCCTGCGGGTCCGCTTTGCGGCTGGTCGGTCATCTGTTTCACCGCTATTTAATCATATCCTCGAAGCTCTGTAGGCAGCGCCGCTTCTGCTCTGTAGGACGGCTGACGGATGACCGTCCAGCGGAGCCGCCAAAAAGGATGATTGCCAAGCGCAGTTCACTGTATATAATCCCAGTCACTGTATAAAAAGACAGAGCGATCAACATGCTAAAACTGACGCCACGCCAAGCTGAGATTCTGGCTTTTATCAAGCGCTGCCTTGATGACAATGGTTACCCGCCTACCCGTGCGGAGATTGCCCTGGAATTGGGGTTCAAGTCCCCGAACGCCGCCGAGGAACACCTCAAGGCACTCGCTCGCAAAGGTGCGATCGAGATGACCCCCGGTGCTTCGCGGGGTATTCGCATCCCTGGCTTCGAAGCCAAGGCAGACGAGTCGACATTGCCGATCATCGGTCGCGTCGCCGCAGGTGCGCCGATCCTGGCGCAGCAGCACGTCGAGGAATCCTGCAACATCAACCCGACCTTCTTCCATCCGCGTGCCGACTACCTGTTGCGTGTGCACGGCATGAGCATGAAGGACGTGGGCATCTTCGACGGTGACCTGCTGGCCGTGCATACCACCCGCGAAGCCCGCAATGGCCAGATCGTCGTTGCCCGTATCGGCGACGAGGTCACGGTCAAACGCTTCAAGCGCGAAGGCAGCAAGGTCTGGCTCCTGGCCGAAAACCCTGAGTTTGCCCCCATCGAAGTCAACCTGAAAGACCAGGACCTGGTGATCGAAGGCTTGAGTGTCGGCGTCATTCGCCGTTAAAGGAGGCATCATGCAGCTCGTGCACACCCCACAACACACACAACTGTCGCTGTTCGAGGCCTTCATGGCCCAGCCCCTTGCGCCAATCCTCAAGGAAACGGTCGAAGCCCCCTGGGGCGGCGAACCTGAGGCGTTCAGTGAATTGTCGTTGCGCGGTGCGGCTGAGAGCTGCCTGAACCTGCTGGCACCTATCCTGCGCGAATTGAGCGAAGATCAGGACGCCCGCTGGCTGACATTGATCGCCCCGCCCGCCAGCCTCACCCAGGCCTGGCTGCGGGACGCCGGACTCAACCGCGAGCGTATCCTGTTGCTGCAACCACGCGGCGCACAAAGCACCCAGCAACTAACTTGCGAAGCCTTGCGCCTGGGCCGTAGCCATACGGTGGTGAGCTGGTTGAGCCCGCTGAATGCCAGCGCCAAGCAGCAACTGATCAGCGCTGCGCGCACGGGTGATGCACAGAGTTTGAATATTCGATTGGGGTAATGATGGGCGCGCCACAGAAGCAGCCTTCACGAAGGACTCAGTGAAGAACGCGCGGCCCTTCTTCTTTCTCCGGCTCGCCTTCGGCAAGGCGACCTGCCATCTGCACACCCACGCTCAACATGGCTTTAGCCACTTCGACGTGCTGGCCTTGCAGGAAGACTTTGGCGTCTTCGGAGAAATCCAGAATAACCAGAGAACCCTCGTCCTCCGCCCGGCGCAGTTCGATTCGGCCGTCAGGCAGTTCAACAATTTCCAGAAAGGACGTTGGCATAAAAGTCTGTTCTCCACGAAAGGCCTGGGATTATATCAGTCATCCACCCAGCCTCGCAGGAGATATGGACAGGTTTGTTGACGGCTTGATGAATGGTGCCCTGGCAAAACGCTAATCAATGTGGGAGCTGGCTTGCCTGCGATGGCGGTGGGTCAGTTATCTCAGGGCTTTTCTGACTCGCCTCTATCTCAGCATGGGCATCACAGAACTTTGCAAGCTGTAGCAGCCAACGGTAACCACGATGCGAAGCGAGCCGCTCTTGATCTTGATCTGCTTGTGATCTTGATCTGGCTTTAGGCGCCCCGTTAAACCACGCTGGCCGAACGCAGGCTTGAATTCGTGGGTAACCCGGCAGGACGCCGGGTTAGCCGCCCCGCGCCATGGATGGCGCGTGGCGGCGGCCCACGGATTCAAGGCTGTGTTCGGGCACACCGAGCCTAGGCGAGGTGCCGAGTGGTGGGGCAAGAGCGCTTTGGTTACTTTCGCGCTTTTCGAAAGTGACCCGCCGTTGGCGGAACCCTAAGTGGCCGTTACCGCAGGAATGGATATGTACTGGGTATAACAGGGTCGCCTGTCAGGCCGCCATCGCAGGCAAGCCAGCTCCCACAGTTTGATCGCAAGGAATCAGGTAGATAGGTGTCGGCTGGCAGGCCGCCGTCGCAGGCAAGCCAGCTCTCACATTTGGATCCTAGGGCGTCAGGTAGATAAGCGTCGGCCGTCCGGCCGTCGCGGGAGCACGCTCCATCGCCACAGGTTCAGCGTCGCTGCGCAGCCAGCCCCCCCTCATTTACTCCTTCAGCACTCGTTGAGCCCTTCACGAAAGCGCAGCGCCATCTTCTTCAACTCCTGGCGCCAGCCTTCCAACTCTTCGCGGCTCAAAGGCTTGGGCTCATCCTGTTCCAAGGCCACGGCGACGATCAGCGGCTGGGTGACATCCCCCTTGGGCACATGGGGAATACGCGGCGGCTGAAACATATCCGCATGGGCTTTGAGCAGCCGCGCCACCCAACTGTCGGGGCTCTGGGCCATTTCCACCAGTTCGGCCAACTCGGGGATCGCCATGGCGTCCAGCACTTCACGATTCATGATCATTTCTGCACGCGGCGCACCGGCCTGGGGTAGGCGGTAGAACCCGGCGATTTCATGGCACAGCCCCAGCAAGGCACCGTACAGGTGGAACAACGCCGCTTCGCGCCCCGCCTGTACCAGCGCGATGGCGTTCATCTCTTTCCCTTCCTCGGCACGGCCAAGGGCCTCCAGGGATAAACCCGCGAAGTAAATTTTCTGATTGGTACGGGTATAGAGTTCGTTGGCCATGACGGCAATCTCCACAACGAATAGGCGTGATGCTGACTGCGCAGGAGCGAGCTTGCTGTGGCGAGGGAGCTTGCTCCCGCTCGACTGCGTAGCAGTCGCCAGCTATTGGGGGCGCTTCGCACCCCAGCGCAAGCAAGCTTGCTCGCCACAACAAGCTCAATCCTACAGTAAGCAAAAGCCGTCTATACAGACGGCTTTTGGCGTTAACAGACTAGCGGATCAAGCGCCCTGGCGCTTGTCCTCGACCTTCCACTTGCCGCCGTCGTAGAACGCTTTCCAGCCAGTAGGCTTGCCGTCCACTTCGGTCTGCACGTACTGCTCCTTGGTCTTGCGGCTGTAGCGGATCACGGCTGGACGACCATCCGGGTCCTTCTTCGGCGCTTCACACAGGAAGTGGTACTTCGGATCGATCTCGTCCTTGTGCGGCACGATCTCCATCACCAGTGGCGCACGGGTCTCGCGGTTTTTCGGGAACTGGCTCGCAGCCAGGAACAGTCCCGAAGCGCCGTCACGCAGGATGTAGGTGTCGTTGACCTTCTCGCACTTGAGCTCGGGCATCTTCACCGGGTCCATCTTCGGCGGCGCCGCATCACCGCTTTTGAGCAGTTTGCGGGTGTTCTTGCAGGTCGGGTTGGTGCAGCCGAAGAACTTGCCGAAACGGCCGGTCTTGAGCTGCATCTCGCTGCCGCACTTGTCGCATTCCAGGCTCGGGCCTTCATAGCCCTTGATGCGATAGGTGCCCTCTTCGATCTCGTAGCCGTTGCAATCCGGGTTGTTACCACAGATGTGCAGCTTGTGCTTCTCGTCCAGCAGGTAGGCGTCCATCGCCGTGCTGCAGATCGGGCAGCGATGCTTGCCACGCAGCACCAGCGACTCGGACTCACCCTCGTCGTCAGCCGCGATTTCATCGCCCGGCACCAGGTTGACGGTCGCCTTGCAGCGCTCTTTGGGCGGCAGGCTGTAGCCCGAGCAACCGAGGAACACGCCGGTGGAGGCGGTACGAATCTGCATCGGTCGACCGCAGGTAGTGCACGGAATATCCGTCATCACCGGCTGGTTGGCGCGCATCCCGTTCTCGGGGTTCTCAGCCACTTCGAGCTTTTTCTTGAAGTCGCCGTAGAACTCGTCCAGCACGTTTTTCCAGTCGCGTTCGCCCTGGGCCACGTCATCGAGGTTCTCTTCCATGCCGGCGGTGAAGCCGTAGTCCATCAGGTTGGAGAAGCTCTCCGACAGACGCTCGGTGACGATGTCACCCATCTTTTCCGAATAGAAACGACGGTTGTGCAGCGCAACGTAGCCACGGTCCTGGATGGTGGAGATGATCGCCGCGTAGGTCGACGGACGACCGATACCGCGCTTCTCCATCTCTTTCACCAGGCTGGCTTCGGAATAACGCGCCGGTGGCTTGGTGAAGTGCTGGGACGGGTCGAGCTTGATCAGCTTCAGCGTGTCGCCCTGGGCCATGTCCGGCAGCACATCATCATCGCCAGGCTTGGCGATCTGCGGCATCACACGGGTGTAGCCGTCGAACTTGAGGATACGGCCCTTGGCACGCAACTCGAAATCGCCCGCGCCCACGCTGACGGTAGTAGACAGGTATTGTGCCGGCAGCATCTGGCAAGCCAGGAACTGGCGCCAGATCAGCTCGTAGAGGCGCTCAGCGTCGCGCTCCATGCCGCTCAGCTTGGCAGGCGTGGTGTTGGCGTCAGAAGGACGAATCGCTTCGTGAGCCTCTTGTGCGCCTTCCTTGCTGCTGTAGACGTTCGGCTTCTCCGGCAGGTAGGTCTTGCCGAATTCGCTTTCAATATAGGTACGCGCCATCGCCACCGCGTCTTGCGAGAGGTTGGTGGAGTCCGTACGCATATAGGTGATGTAGCCAGCCTCATACAGACGCTGGGCCATCATCATGGTCTTCTTCACCCCGAAGCCCAGGCGGTTGCTCGCGGCCTGTTGCAGGGTGGAGGTGATGAACGGCGCCGACGGCTTGCTGCTGGTCGGTTTGTCTTCACGCTTGACGATGCTGTAGCTGGAAGCCTTGAGCTTCTCCAGCGCGGCCATGGCCTGGGCTTCGTTCAGCGGTTTGAAGGCCTCGCCTTTCTCACGGGCCACTTCAAAGCGCACATTGGCGCCCTTGGCAGTGCCGAGGTCGGCGTGGACTTCCCAGTATTCTTCAGGAATGAACGCACGGATCTCGCGCTCACGTTCCACCACCAGCTTCACCGCAACCGATTGCACACGGCCGGCGGACAGACCACGAGCGATCTTCGCCCACAGCAGTGGCGAGACCATGTAGCCGACGACGCGGTCGAGGAAGCGACGGGCCTGCTGGGCGTTGACACGGTCGATGTCCAGCTCGCCCGGCTTGGAGAAGGCTTCCTGAATGGCTTTCTTGGTGATTTCGTTGAACACCACGCGCTTGTAGCGGCTGTCATCACCGCCGATGGCTTCGCGCAGGTGCCAGGCAATGGCTTCCCCTTCGCGGTCCAAGTCCGTCGCGAGATAGATGGTGTCAGCATCTTTGGCGAGCCGGCGCAGCTCTTCGATGACCTTTTCCTTGCCCGGAAGGATTTCGTACTTGGCCTTCCAGCCATGGTCCGGGTCCACACCCATGCGCGAAACCAGTTGCTTGCGCGCTTTTTCTTTAGGCGTGAGTACCGGACCTTCGCCCGCGGCGGCCTTGCCGCGCTTGGCGGCAGGCTCCTTGCTGGCGCTAGCCGAACCGCTGGTGGGCAGGTCTCGGATATGGCCGATACTCGACTTCACCACGTACTCGTTGCCCAAGTACTTGTTGATGGTCTTGGCCTTAGCCGGGGATTCCACAATGACCAGCGATTTGCCCATGGATCGGAAAATTCCTGAATTCGAGAAGTGAAAGGCAGTTGGCGCCTGACGCGGCAACGCTATATATAGTGGCAACCGGATGAGGTCAAGCGCAGCATTCTGCGCGACCTGCCGTTATTGCCCTGTAAAAAGACTGGGTTCGGCCGTGACCAAAGCAAAGCGCGGGACCTGCTCGCCGTCAACTTCGACGGTCTCCAGGAACATGCTCAAAGGGCGCACCCAAAAGCCGTATTCGCCATACAGCGCTTGGTAAAACACCACTTCTTCTTCGGTTTCAGAGTGGCGCGCCACGCTGAAAACACGGTACTGCGGCCCCTTGTAATGCTGGTAGAGCCCTGGTTCGACTTTCATGCTCTGGCCCTCATGCAAAATTTGTTGAAAAAAAATATTTAAAAGTTCCAAAAAACAAAAACCGGGGCACTGGGCCCCGGCTTCCGTCAACCGAACGTTTAGACGCGTTCGAAGACGGTAGAGATGCCTTGGCCGAGACCAATGCACATGGTTGCAACCCCAAGGTTGCCGCCATTTTGCTTCATCACGTTAAGCAAAGTGCCAGAGATACGCGCACCGGAGCAACCGAATGGGTGGCCCAGGGCAATCGCACCGCCGTGCAGGTTAACCTTCTCGTTCATCTTGTCGAGTACTTTCAAATCTTTCAGCACTGGCAGGGCCTGTGCGGCGAAAGCTTCGTTGAGCTCGAAGAAGTCGATATCGGAGATGGAAAGGCCTGCGCGCTTCAAGGCTTTTTGTGTGGCCGGTACTGGACCATAGCCCATGATCGCCGGATCCACACCCGCCACTGCCATCGAACGAATCACCGCCAGCGGCTGGATACCCAGGTCCTGGGCACGCTGTGCCGACATCACGATCATGCACGAAGCACCATCGGTGATTTGCGAGGAAGTACCGGCTGTCACGGTGCCGCCCTTTGGATTGAAGGCTGGCTTGAGGGCCGCCAGGCTTTCCAGGGTAGTGTCCGGACGAATGGTTTCGTCGTAGTCGAACAGTTTCAGGAAGCCATTCTCGTCGTAGCCGTTCATCGGGATGATTTCATCCTTGAACTTGCCTTCCACAGTCGCCTTGTGGGCGAGCTGGTGGGAGCGCAGGCCGAAGGCGTCCTGGGCTTCACGGGTGATGCCGTGCATTTTGCCGAGCATTTCCGCGGTAAGGCCCATCATGCCCGAGGCTTTCGCCGCGTAGAGGGACATGTGCGGGTTAGGATCGACGCCGTGCATCATGCTGACGTGGCCCATGTGCTCCACGCCGCCGACCACGAATACATCGCCGTTGCCGGTCATGATCGCTTGCGCAGCGGTGTGCAGCGCGCTCATCGACGAACCACACAGACGGCTGACGGTCTGGCCGGCCGCGGTATGCGGGATCTGGGTCATCAACGACGCCATGCGCGCGATGTTCCAGCCCTGCTCCAGGGTCTGGTTGACGCAGCCCCAGATCACGTCCTCGACTTCGTTCGGGTCGACCTTGGTGTTGCGCTCCAGCACTTTGCTGATCAGGTGCGCCGACATGTCTTCGGCGCGGGTGTTGCGGTGCATGCCGCCCTTGGAGCGGCCCATCGGCGTACGACCGAAGTCGACGATCACGACGTCTCTTGGATTCAAGCTCATAAATATTCTCGCTCTAGTCGTCTGGGCACTTAACCGAAGAAGCTCTGGCCATTCTTGGCCATTTCACGCAGCTTCGCGGTCGGGTGGTACAGCGGGCCCAGATCAGCGTACTGATCAGCCAGGGCAACGAACTGGGCCACACCGATGGAGTCGATGTAACGCAGCGCACCACCACGGAATGGAGGGAAACCAATGCCGTACACCAGGCCCATATCGGCTTCGGCGGCGGTTTCGACGATGCCGTCTTCCAGGCAACGCACGGTTTCCAGGCACAGGGCGATCATCATCCAGTTGATGATGTCCTCGTCGGACACCTCACGCTGTTCGTAGATGACCGGAGCGAGTACTTCGTGCACCGACGGGTCGGCCACTTTCTTCTGCTTGCCCTTCTTGTCGGTCTCGTAGGCGTAGAAGCCCTTGCCGTTCTTCTGGCCCAGGCGCTTGGCTTCGTAGAGTGCATCGACAGCCGAACGACGGTCGTCTTTCATGCGGTCCGGGAAGCCTTCAGCCATGACGTCGCGACCGTGGTGGCCGGTGTCGATGCCGACCACGTCCATCAGGTACGCCGGGCCCATGGGCCAGCCAAATTTTTCCATGACCTTGTCGATGCGCACAAAATCCACACCGGCGCTGACCAGCTTGGCGAAACCGCCAAAGTACGGGAACAGCACGCGGTTGACCAAAAAGCCCGGGCAATCGTTGACGACGATCGGGTTCTTGCCCATTTTCTTGGCGTAGGCAACGGTGGTGGCAACGGCCAGCTCGCTGGACTTCTCGCCACGGATCACTTCCACCAGCGGCATCATGTGCACCGGGTTGAAGAAGTGCATGCCGACGAAGTTTTCCGGACGCTTGAGGGCCTTGGCCAGCAGCGAGATGGAAATGGTCGAGGTGTTGGAGGCCAGGATGGTGTCATCTTTGACCTGGGCTTCCACTTCAGCCAGTACGGCTTGCTTGACCTTCGGGTTCTCGACAACCGCTTCGACCACCAGGTCGACGTGGCCGAAATCGCCGTAGGACAGCGTAGGACGAATGCCGTTGAGCACTTCAGCCATTTTTGCAGCGGTCATGCGACCTTTATCAACGCGGCCCACCAGCAGCTTGGCGGCTTCGGCCAGGCCCTGCTCGATACCGTGTTCGTTGATGTCTTTCATCAGGATCGGCGTGCCTTTGGACGCCGACTGATAGGCGATACCGCCGCCCATGATACCGGCGCCGAGTACGGCGGCCTGTTTCACGTCCTTGGCGATTTCGTCGTAGGCCTTGGCCTTTTTCTTCAGTTCCTGATCGTTCAGGAACAGGCCGATCAGGCTCTGGGCCGCCGAGGTTTTCGCCAGTTTGACGAAGCCTGCCGCTTCCACTTCCAGGGCTTTGTCGCGACCGAAGTTCGCGGCCTTCTGGATGGTCTTGATCGCTTCCACCGGCGCCGGGTAGTTCGGACCGGCCTGGCCGGCCACGAAACCTTTGGCGGTTTCGAACGACATCATCTGTTCGATGGCGTTGAGCTTGAGTTTTTCCAGCTTCGGCTGACGCTTGGCCTTGTAGTCAAATTCGCCGCTGATGGCGCCCTTGATCAGGTTCAGCGCGGCTTCGGCCAATTTGTCCGGGGCAACCACAGCGTCGACAGCACCGACTTTCAGTGCATCTTCAGCTTTGTTTTCCTTGCCGGCGGCGATCCATTCGATCGCGTTGTCGGCACCGATCAGGCGCGGCAGGCGCACGGTACCGCCAAAGCCTGGGTAGATGCCCAGCTTGACTTCCGGCAGGCCGATCTTGGCCGTCGCAGACATGACGCGGAAGTCTGCCGCCAGGCACATTTCCAGGCCGCCGCCCAACGCGATGCCATTGATGGCAGCAACGGTCGGCACGTTGAGGTCTTCGAAATCGCTGAAGATCTTGTTGGCTTCGAGGTTGCCAGCCACCAGCTCGGCATCGGGCAGCTTGAAGTTGTCGACGAATTCGGTGATGTCAGCGCCGACGATAAACACGTCCTTGCCGCTGGAGACGATCACGCCCTTGACCGAAGCATCTGCTTTGATGGTGTCTACGGCCTGACGCAGTTCGTTCAGGGTTAGACGGTTGAACTTGTTGACGGACTCACCCTTGAGGTCGAATTTGAGTTCGACGATGCCACTTTCAAGAGCCTTAACCGTGATGGCTTTACCTTCGTAAATCATCAACTGATCTCCACGATATGGAAGCTGAACAGTACACACTGGACGCTGGCCTCTGGTTTGACATTGACAGTTGAATCAATGCTCACGCCAATCCGCCAGGCACACCCGCCAGTGCGATAGTCGGGTTTTGTATGAGTCGTCTGACAGGCAAACGCTCAATTCATACGCCCGTTTGATTTGGGTACGCCACCTTCATCCAATTCCGAGCAATTGTCAATCGCTCCAAAGGCTAGGAAAAACGCGACTTTCCGGTCATTTCAGAACCCGGCCCACAGGCTGGCCACCCGCCAATATTCAAATATTCACAGGATCAATAATAGAAAAGGTGTGGGAAAAAGCTGTACAGAACGCAATACACGGCTAGGCTAGCGGCAACCTACAGATTTACCGGCCTGCCTGGCCAGCTCCAGCCCGATGATGATGTCGGGCTTTTTATTGGCCGGGCTTTTCTGTAGGAGCGAGCTTGCTCGCGAAAACCTGGAGAGCGCCGCGTATAGCCTGATTATCCGCGTTATCGTTGGCGATTTTCGCGAGCAAGCTCGCTCCTACAACGTGTGGGTCAGGCCAGGGCCTTGAGCAGCGCATCGATGTCTTTCAGCACACTTGCTTCGCCCTTTTCGCCCCAATACAGGGCAATCATTTGTTTGTCGGCCTCGACCTTGTAGACGTTTGCCGGCAGCGTTGCAAAATGCGGCAACAACTTCTCATCCACACAGGGTTCACGCCACTGATTGACCCACAACCCCGGCTCCAGCTGCCAGTAGCTCCAGGTTGCGGGCGTGTTGCCGCGCCGCGGTCGGCAGTACTGCGCACAGGGGCTCGGCGGCTCCTGTTTGAGCCAGTGCGGCCACTCCTGGGGCGCCAACTGCATGGCCAGCCCGATGCGGCGGGCCTCCATGCGCAGGGCCATGCGCCCACTCTGCTGGCGCGAAGGGCGCAGCCATACCAGGGGGCTTAAAACCACCGCAAGGATTGACACCACTATCCAGACCGTCATATGTGTACTCCCGAATTTCTAGATGAGCGGATTTGATCTGCGGCAACCCCATCCGCTTGAAAGCAGCCATACTGAACTTATTGCAGCCCCCTGGAGGAACGCCTCATGCCCTACGAACATATTCTGGTCGCTGTCGACCTGACCGAAGAGTGCGATCCAGTGATCAAGCGCGCACAGGAATCCGCGATTGCCAATGGCGCCAAACTGTCGTTGGTACACATCGTCGAGCCCATGGCTATGGCCTTTGGTGGTGACGTGCCAATGGACCTTTCCCAACTGCAGCAGCAACAGTTCGACCAGGCCAAGGAGCGCCTTGACCGCTTGATTCTCAAGTATCCCAAGGTCAGCAAGGAAAATTCCCATCTTACCTACGGCCAACCGCGCCAGGAAATCCACCACTTGGCCAAAGAACAGGGTTGTGACCTGATCGTAGTGGGTAGTCATGGGCGACACGGTTTGGCACTGCTGCTGGGCTCGACCGCCAATGATGTATTGCACGGCGCACCGTGCGATGTACTGGCCGTCAAACTGGTAAAGAGTTCGTAAGACCGATGAAGGTCTAATGTGGGAGCTGGCTTGCCTGCGATAGCGGTGTATCAGCCACCCGATGCATCAACTGACAGACTGCTATCGCAGGCAAGCCAGCTCCCACAGTTGAATCGCATTTCATATTAAAAAGCCCGGCGCTCATAGAAGAGCGCCGGGCTTTTTTATTGCGGGTCGATCAGTCAGCCATCCAGCTCGGCCCAACGCTCAACCAACGCTTCCAGCTCCTGGTTCAGCGTCTCCAGAGAGGCGATGACCTTGGCGGTTTCTGCCGCAGGGCGCAAGTAGAAGCCGGCGTCAGCCATTTCCGCTTCGACCGCAGCGATCTGCTGTTCCTTGGCATCGATATCGCCTGGCAAGGCTTCCAGTTCACGCTGCAACTTGTAGCTGAGCTTTTTCTTGGCAGGCGCACCTTCAGCAGCCGGTGCAGGCGTTTCGGCAGCGACCGGAGCCACCACCGCCGTGTTCAGGTCGGCCTTGCCCGACTTGCTCTCGGTCACGCCCAGCAGGCGCGGCGAGCCGCCCTGACGCAGCCAGTCCTGATAACCGCCCACGTATTCGCGCACCTTGCCTTCGCCTTCGAAAACCAGGGTGCTGGTGACCACGTTGTCGAGGAATTCCCGGTCGTGGCTGACCATCAGCACGGTGCCGTTGAAGGTCAGCAAGACCTCTTCCAACAGTTCCAGGGTTTCCACGTCGAGGTCGTTGGTCGGTTCGTCGAGCACCAGCAGGTTGGCCGGCTTGCTGAACAGCTTGGCCAGCAGCAGGCGCGCGCGCTCACCACCAGACAGAGCCTTGACCGGCGTGCGCGCACGTTGCGGGCTGAACAGGAAGTCGCCCAGGTAGCTGAGTACGTGGCGGCTCTGGCCGTCGATGTCGATAAAGTCGCGACCTTCGGCGACGTTGTCGATCACGGTCTTTTCCAGGTCCAACTGGTGGCGCAACTGGTCAAAGTAGGCCACGTCGATGCGAGTGCCCTCTTCTACCTTGCCGCTGGTCGGTTGCAGACCGCTGAGCATCAGCTTGAGCAAGGTGGTCTTGCCGGTACCGTTGGCGCCCAGCAGGCCGATACGATCGCCACGCTGCAGGACCATGGAGAAGTCCTTGATCAGGAACGGGCCGTCCGGGTGATGGAAGCTGACGTTCTCCAGCACCATCACTTGCTTGCCCGACTTGTCGGCAGTATCGAGCTGGATATTGGCCTTGCCGGTACGCTCGCGGCGCTCACTGCGCTCGACGCGCAAGGCTTTCAAGGCACGCACGCGGCCTTCGTTACGGGTGCGACGGGCCTTGATGCCCTGGCGGATCCAGACTTCTTCCTGGGCCAGCTTCTTGTCGAACAGCGCGTTGGCGGTTTCTTCAGCCGCCAGGGCGGCTTCCTTGTGCACCAGGAAGCTGGCGTAGTCGCCGTTCCAGTCGATCAGGCCGCCACGGTCCAGCTCGAGGATGCGCGTGGCCAGGCTCTGCAGGAATGCACGGTCGTGCGTGATAAACAGCACGGCGCCCTGGAAGTCCTTGATGGCTTCTTCAAGCCAGGCGATGGCGCCGATGTCCAGGTGGTTGGTCGGTTCGTCGAGCAGCAGCAGGTCCGGCTCGGACACCAAGGCCTGGGCCAGCAGCACGCGACGACGCCAGCCGCCGGACAATTCGGCGAGGGTCTTGTCGGCCGGCAGTTGCAGGCGGCTCAGGGTGCTGTCCACCAGTTGCTGCAAGCGCCAGCCATCACGGGCTTCGAGGTCTTGCTGGACGTGCATCAGTTTGTCCAGGTCTTCTTCGGTGACGCAGTTCTGTGCCAGGTGATGGTATTGCGCGAGCAACTCGCCTACGCCGTCCAGGCCTTCGGCTACCACGTCGAACACTGTCCGTCCGTCGGCCACCGGCAATTCTTGCGGCAATTCGCCGATCTTGAGGCCCGGGGCACGCCAGACAGAGCCGTCATCGGGCTTCTGGTCGCCTTTTACCAGCTTCATCATGCTGGACTTGCCGGTGCCGTTGCGGCCGATGATGCACACCCGCTCACCACGGGCGATCTGCCAGGACACCTTGTCCAACAACGGCATGGCGCCGAAAGCAAGGGACACATCGCTGAATTTGAGCAGGGTCATACGCTTCTCCAAAAACTGGGCGCGCATTCTACCTGAGTTGAAGGTGGGATGCGGTCGGGATTTTCTGTATAGACACGTTCTGTAGGACATTTCCGGCGAACTTGAACGAACCAGCCGGCAAAGCTTTCGCGGGCCGCTGGCAAAAGGCTAAGCTAGGGGCAATCAGTGTCGGCGGTGCCGGTGCTAGTCGTGATTTCTCTGCACGGACGTCTCATGCGCAGTCGCCTTTTCAACTTTTTGTCTTGTCTGCTCCTTTCCGCCACTGCCGTTCAATCCGCCCAGGCGGTGGATCTCACCACTCAACGCCAGTATTACGATCAAGCCAAACGCGCCCTGGCCAAGGGCGACACCGGCCCTTACATGCAATACAGCCAGGCCCTGGCCGACTACCCGCTCACGCCCTATCTGGCCTATGACGAACTGACCGCGCGCCTGAAAACCGCAAGTAACGAGGAAATCGAACAATTCCTCGCCAAACACGGCGACCTGCCCCAGGCCAACTGGATGAAACTGCGTTGGCTGCGCTGGCTGGCCGAACGCGGCGATTGGCAGACTTTTGAAAAGTACTACGACACCAAGCTCAATTTCGTCGAGCTGGACTGCCTGCATGGCCAATACCAGCTCAGCCACAACCTGAAGGCCGAAGGCTACAAGACCGCCGAAAAACTGTGGATGACCGGCAAATCCCAGCCAGCCGCCTGTGACGTCACGTTTGGCCAATGGGCCGCTGCCGGCCAACTCACCGAGCAGAAGATCTGGGACCGCGCCAAGCTCGCCGCCGAAGCGCGTAATTACGCGCTGGCCAACAGCCTGGTGAAAACCCTGCCGACCCTTGGCGCCCAGGGCCGCCTGATGGTGGATGTGGCACAGAAGCCAGACATGCTCAGCGACCCGTCACGCTTCCAGCCGGCCACCGAGGCCATGTCTGACGCCGTGGGCCTGGGCCTGCGTCGCCTGGCGCGCCAGGATCCGGACAAAGCCATGTCGCTGCTCGATGGCTACGCCAGCAGCATGCACTTCTCCCGTGACGAAAAGGTGTCGATTGCCCGCGAGATCGGCTTGACCCTGGCCAAGCGCTTCGACCCGCGTGCGCTGGAGGTCATGACCAAGTACGACCCCGAGTTGCGCGACAATACGGTTTCAGAGTGGCGCCTGCGCCTGCTGTTGCGCCTTGCGCGTTGGGAAGACGCCTACCAGTTGACCCGCAAACTCCCACAGGACCTGGCCACCACCAACCGTTGGCGCTACTGGCAGGCACGCAGCCTGGAGCTGGCCGAGCCAAAGAACCCGCAAGCCTTGGTCCTGTACAAAAACGTGGCCAAGGAGCGGGACTTCTACGGTTTCCTCGCCGCTGACCGCTCCAAATCTCCTTACCAGTTGAACAACAAGCCGCTGGTGATGAGCCAGGCGCTGGTCAACAAGGTGCGCAATACTCCTGGGGTGCGGCGTGCCCTGGAATTCTACGCCCGTGGCCAGATCGTCGACGGTCGCCGTGAGTGGTACCACGTCAGCCGTCATTTCAACCGTGACGAGATGGTCGCCCAGGCCAAGTTGGCCTACGACATGAAGTGGTACTTTCCGGCCATCCGCACCATCAGCCAGGCGCAGTACTGGGACGACCTGGACATCCGCTTCCCGATGGCCCACCGCGACACCCTGGTGCGCGAAGCCAAGGTACGCGGCCTGCACTCCAGCTGGATCTTTGCCATCACCCGCCAGGAAAGCGCGTTCATGGACGATGCCCGCTCCGGCGTCGGCGCCAGCGGCCTGATGCAACTGATGCCCGGCACCGCCAAGGAAACCGCACGCAAGTTCAGCATCCCCCTGGCCTCCCCGGCCCAGGTGCTGGACCCGGATAAAAACATCCAGCTCGGCGCTGCTTACCTGAGCCAGGTGCACAGCCAGTTCAACGGCAACCGCGTGCTCGCCTCCGCTGCCTACAACGCCGGCCCAGGCCGCGTGCGCCAATGGCTGCGCGGCGCAGACCACCTGAGTTTCGACGTATGGGTGGAAAGCATCCCCTTCGACGAAACCCGCCAGTATGTGCAGAACGTGCTGTCTTATTCGGTGATCTACGGGCAGAAGCTCAACTCACCACAGCCGTTGGTGGATTGGCATGAGCGGTACTTCGACGACCAGTAATAGTTTGTAGGAGCGAGCTTGCTCGCGAAGAACGTCAACGCTAACGCGTGCTTCCTGGATAAACTCGGCGCCTGTGAGTTTTTCGCGAGCAAGCTCGCTCCTACAGAGGTTTCATTGCCCGCATCGAAAGATGCGGGCATTTTTTATGGGCGCTGATTCACCTGTTCATCTCCATCACTGAACTGCAACGCCGCCAACCGCGCATACAGCGGATTGCTCGCAATCAACTGCTGATGCGTGCCCACCGCCACCAGCTTGCCCTGGTCCATCACCGCAATGCGGTCGGCATTCTTCACCGTGGCCAAACGGTGGGCGATCACCAGCGTGGTGCGCCCCTGCATCAGCTGCGGCAGCGCTTGCTGGATAAGGTGTTCACTCTGGGCGTCGAGGGCGCTGGTGGCTTCGTCCAGCAGCAGGATCGGCGCGTCGACCAGCAAGGCGCGCGCGATGGCCAGGCGTTGGCGCTGACCGCCGGAGAGGCCTTGGCCACTTTCGCCGAGGTGGGTTTGGTAGCCGTCGGGCATTTGCAGGATGAAGTCGTGGGCGTGGGCAATACGCGCGGCGGCTTCCACCTGGGCGGTGGTGGCGGACGGGTTGCCGTAGCGGATGTTGTCCTCGACGCTGCCGAAGAACAACGCCGGGCTCTGGGACACCAGAGCGAAGTGGCGCCGCAGGTCCAGGGGGTCTAGCTCGGTCAGCGGCTGGCCTTCGAGCAGGATTCGGCCTTGCTGGGGGTCGTAGAAGCGCAGCAGCAGATCGAAAATCGTCGACTTGCCCGCACCGGACGGCCCTACCAACGCCAGGGTTTCGCCCGGGTTGATGGTCAGGTTCAAGCCGTCGATGGCGTAGCTGTCCGGTCGCGAAGGATAGGAAAAGCGTAGGTCCTGCAGCTCCATGCGGCCACTGACCCGTTCCGGCAAACGTACGCCGCCAGTGGCCGGCGCCTGGATCTCGTTGCCTGACTGCAACAGCTCACCGATACGCTCGGCTGCCCCGGCGGCACGCTGCAACTCGCCAAGCACTTCGCTAAGGGTGCCGACGGCGCTGCCGACAATCAGGCTATAGAACACGAACGCCGCCAGCTCACCGCCGGAAATGCGTCCGCTGATCACGTCCATGCCGCCCACCCACAGCATCACGCCTACCGCGCCGAGCACCAGCATGATCACCAGGGTGATCAGCCAGGAACGCTGCAAGATGCGTTTACGTGCCGTGACAAAGGCGTCCTCGACGGTGACGGCAAAGCGTTGTTCGTCCTGCACCTGATGGTTATAGGCCTGCACGGTCTTGATCTGGCCCAGCGTCTCGGCGACATAGCTGCCGACGTCCGCGATACGGTCCTGGCTCAAACGCGACAGGCTGCGCACACGGCGCCCGAAGATCAGAATCGGCGCCAGCACCAGCGGCAACGCCACCACCACGATGCTGGTGAGCTTGGGGTTAGTGATAAACAGCAACACGATGCCGCCGATCACCATCAGGGCGTTGCGCAAAAACAGCGACAGTGATGAGCCGATCACCGATTGCAGTAAGGTGGTGTCGGTGGTCAGCCGCGACTGGATTTCCGAGCTGCGGTTGTTCTCGTAGAAGCCGGGGTGCAGGTAGATCAGGTGGTTGAACACCTGCCGACGAATATCGGCCACCACCCGCTCGCCAATCCACGACACTAGGTAAAACCGCGTGAAGGTGCCCACGGCAAGGCCGAGCACCAGCAGCATGAACAGGCCTATAGACTGGTTGAGCAGATGCGGCGACTGGGTCATGAAGCCCTGGTCCACCAACAGGCGTATGCCCTGCCCCATGGACAAGGTGATGCCAGCGGTGACGATCAGCGCCAACAGTGCGCCAAGCGCCTGCCAGCGGTAGGGCGCGATAAAGCGGCTGGCCAGGCGAATCGCACGGCGTTGACGGATTGAGAACATGGAAGGATCACCAATGGAGAGTCTATACATCAACATTGGGGGAACTTGCACAAATAACAATGAGTCAGGTTAATTATGCCCACCGATGCAGGCCGCTAGAGGCTATCGGTCTAAGACTCATCTGGAAATATGTACCGGTTTCTGGTGGACTGGGTGTTCGAACCGACGAGCGTGTAAGGAGTTGTAACAGCGCGTTCATGTGGGGGAATTAAAGTAGGTACACAACCTGATGAGGAGACAGGCCATGACCTTGCAAAATAGCAGCGACGCCAAGATTGAAGTGATCCGCCAGCCGCAGCAGCTGCCTTGCTCGTATATCGATGCCAAGGGCCGGGAAGTGCAGATTACCGAAGAAATGATCCAGCAAGCCTGCAGCGAGCTGGAACAGCGACTGGTCAAGCCTGCCCAGCAAGGCTGAAGCGCCCACGCTCTTTCAAACCCGGCCCAAGTGGCCGGGTTTTTTGTGCCCCCTGTAGGAGCGAGCTTGCTCGCGAAAAACCTGAGGGCGCCGCGTTAAATCAGAAACGCTGCGCTATCGTTGACGTTTTTCGCGAGCAAGCTCGCTCCTACAGTTATAGGTGTTCGGCACCCAGAGCAGTCACGATCTGTGACAGCACCGCCGACTCCCCCTTGATGCGCACCTTCAAGCCATCGATCTCGCGACGCTCCGGATAGTGCTTGCGCAGCAGGTCGAAGGCTTGGCGCTGTTCCTGCACGGTGCCCACCAGGCTGCGGCGGAAATCCGCGTCGTCACGGCGTGGGTCGTACACACTGCGACACAAGGTCGCCAGCGCCCAGGCCGGGTCAGTCTCAGGATGCAGGTGCATCTCGGCCAGCCAGGGGGCCGGTAGCAAATCACTTAAGTGAATACTCGGTTCCTGGCCCAGGTGCGCGCACAGCGCCTGGTAAATCTGCGCGGTGCCGCGCTGCTTGCCATCGAGGCTGTAGCCGGCAATATGCGGCGTGGCCAGCACGCACAGGTCAGCCAGGTCGACGTCCACCTCGGGCTCGCCTTCCCACACGTCCAGCACCGCTTGCAGGTCTTCGCGCGCCAGCAACACCTCGCGCAGCGCGGCGTTATCCACCACCGCACCCCGGCTGGCGTTGATCAGCCAGGTGCCCGGCTTGAGCTGTGCCAGGCGCTGGCGATCAAACAGGTGCCAGGTCGAACCGTTGCCGGACTTGATCAGCGGCGTATGCAAGCTGATCACGTCACATTGCTCGATGATCTGCTGCAGGCTGACGTAATCACTGCCCTCGGTAATCTGGCGCGGCGGATCGCACACCAACACATTCCAACCCAGGCCCTGGAGCACCTTGACCAAGCGCCCGCCGACTTCACCCGCGCCGACGATGCCGTAGGTACGCTGCTTGAGGTCAGCGCCTTCGATTTCAGCCAGGGTCTGCAAGCTGCCAAGCACGTAGTCCACCACCCCACGCGCATTGCAGCCGGGCGCGCTGGACCACTGGATACCCGCTTGCTTGAAGTAGTCGAGGTCCAGGTGGTCGGTGCCGATGGTGCAGGTGCCGACAAAGCGCACGTTACTGCCCTCAAGCAAGGCACGGTTGACGTTGGTCACCGAGCGCACCAGCAGTACATCGGCCTGCTCGACGGTGGCGCGGTCGATGGAACGGCCGGGCACGCGGCGAATCTCGCCAAACCCTTCGAAGAATGCATCGAGCAGCGGGATATTTTCGTCGGCAACAATCAGCATGGCAGGCTCCTTTGGCGGATTGGCAGTGTACAGAAGATCCTGTGTGGGAGCTGGCTTGCCTGCGATTGCATCGACCCGGTTTGCCTGATGGACCGAGGTGCCCGCATCGCAGGCAAGCCAGCTCCCACAGGGGTCAGCGCTGGCCTGGGCGCATCGCTTACAAATCCCTAACACAGGTTTTTTCCTGACCACTGCGTCAACGCGTAGAATCCGCCGTCCTTGCGACTGCCTTTTTATTGGACACCTGTACGTGAACACTGCCACCGCTCCCCTCTCCCGCCCCGCCCGCATCAGCCGGGAAGTGCGCGGCCTGCTGACGCTGGCCTTGCCGATCATGATCGGCCAACTGGCCACCACCGCGATGAGCTTCGTCGACGCGGTGATGGCCGGGCGCGTGAGCCCGCAGGACCTGGCGGCGGTGGGCCTGGGTAATTCGATCTGGATCCCGGTGTACCTGTTGATGACCGGCACTCTGCTTGCCACCACGCCGAAAGTCGCCCAGCGCTACGGTGCGGGCCAGTTCAGCGAGATCGGGCCCTTGGTGCGTCAGTCATTGTGGCTGGCCGTCGTGGTTGGCATCGCAGGGGCGCTGTTGTTGCTATGCGCCGAGCCGATCCTGCATGCGATGAAGGTCGAACCCGACTTGATCGAGCCGTCCATGGGCTACCTGCATGGCATCGCCGCCGGTATGCCGGCGGTGGCGTTGTACTACGTGTTTCGCTGTTTCAGTGACGGCCTGGGCCGCACACGGCCGAGCATGGTCATGGGCTTGTGCGGGTTGGCGCTGAATATTCCGCTGAACTACATCTTCATCTACGGCCACCTGGGCGTACCGGCCATGGGCGGCGTGGGTTGTGGCTGGGCTACCGCGATTGCAATGTGGGTGATGATGATCGGCCTGGCCATCTGGACGCGCTGGGGCGCGGCCTATCAAAGCAGTGAGTTGTTCAAGCGCTTCGACTGGCCGCAGTGGGCGGTGATCAAGCGCGTGTTGGGCATTGGCCTGCCGATAGGCGTGGCGATCTTTGCCGAATCGAGTATTTTTGCGGTGATCGCCTTGTTGATCGGCAGCCTGGGCGCCACGGTGGTCTCCGGTCACCAGATAGCGCTGAACGTCAGCTCCCTGGTGTTCATGATCCCCTATTCCCTGAGCATGGCCGTCACCGTGCGCGTCGGCCAGGCGCTGGGGCGCGGCGAACCTCGGGAAGCACGCTTCGCCGCCGGCGTCGGCATGGGCACCGCACTGGCGTATGCCTGCTTTTCCTGCAGCTTGATGCTGTTGTTTCGCGAGCAGATTGCAGCGATCTACACCCCCGACCCGGTGGTGATCCACCTGGCGTCGATGTTGATCGTGTTCTCGGCGCTGTTCCAGTTCTCTGACTCGATCCAGGTCACCGCCGCCGGCGCATTGCGCGGCTACCAGGACACCCGGGTGACCATGGTGCTGACCTTGTTCGCCTATTGGGGCGTGGGCCTGCCGGTAGGTTACGCCCTGGGCCTGACAAACTGGCTCGGCGAGCCCAGCGGCCCGAGCGGTTTATGGCAAGGGCTGATCGTGGGCTTGAGCTGTGCGGCGGGGATGTTGGTGGTGCGCCTGGCGCGCAGTGCACGCCGACGCATTCGGGCCGAAAAGGCGCAGGCTTAATCGGCTTTCTTGCGGATCCAGTACAGGTAGGTGCCAGCATCTTCCTGCTGATCCACCAGTTCATGGTCGAGAAACACGCAGAACTTGGGGATATCGCGACGGGTCGACGGGTCGGTCGCGATCACCTTGAGCAGGCCGCCCGCCGGCAGGTCGCGGATGTGCTGGTGCAGCATCATCACGGGTTCCGGGCAGTTGAGGCCGGTGGCGTCGAGGGTGCCATCAACCGGCAGTTCAAGACTCATACTTCACTCCTAAAACTGGCACCGCTCAACAATGTGGGAGCGGGCTTGCCCGCGATGACGGGGGCACATTCAACATAAACTTCGACTGTAATACCGCTTTCGCAGGCAAGCCAGCTCCCACATTTAATATCAGCGGCCTTTGGATTTCTTTACGTCTACCAGGCGGCGCAGGTGACAGGTCACCTCTTCGCGGTCGTGGTAGAGCTGCTTGCAGCCGATCTCCACACGAATGCCGCGCGCCTTGAAGCCCTCTTCGATGCGCTCCAGCAGGCGCTTCACCTCGGCGTAACGCTGCTTCATCGGCAACTTCAGGTTCACCACCGCCTCGCGGCAATGCCCTTCGCCAATCCAGGTTTCCAAGAGTGCCGCGTTGCGCGCAGGTTTCTCGACGATATCGCAGACCATCCAGTCCACCGGCTGCTTGGGCACGAAGGTGAAGCCGTCGGCCATCAGGTGTTGCACCAGGCCGGTGTCCATCAGGCTTTCGGCCATGGGGCCGTTGTCGATGGCGGTCACCAGCATGCCACGGTTGACCAGTTGCCAGGTCCAGCCGCCCGGTGCTGCGCCGAGGTCGACGCCGGTCATGTCGCCGTGCAGGCGTTCGTCCCACTGGTCACGGGGGATGAAGTGGTGCCAGGCCTCTTCCAGCTTGAGGGTCGAGCGGCTGGGCGCGTCACGCGGGAACTTGAGGCGCGGGATGCCCATGGGCCACATCGCCGAGTTGTTCGACTCGGCCAGGCCCATGAACACTTCGCGGCCGCTCTTGAAGGTCAGCAGCAGGCGCGGCTTGCTCGGGTCGTCCACCAGCTTGCCGGCGTTGAGCAGGGCTTTGCGCAGGTGCACTTCGAATTTCTTGCAGAAGTTCGACAGTTCCTTGCCGTCATTGGTGTCGACCATCTCCAGCCACAAGCTGCCGCACAGCGGAAACTCGCGCAGGTGGGCGAGGATCACGCTGATGCGGTCGGTTTCCGGCAGGTCGATAAACACCCCGCGCGCCCACTGCCTGGGGAAGATCAGCTCGGCAAAGCGCTGGCCGTGCATCAGGCGCTGGGCGCCGTCTTCTTCGGTGCAGACAAATTCGGCGCAGGCGCTGCCGGTCTTGGCCTTGGCGTAGCCGGAAACGTTCAGGCGCGCAGCGTGCTCCGCGATCTCGGAACAGACTTCGCCTTCAAAACCCGGGCGGCAGTGCATAAAAAGGGTGTTCATTGAATCTCCTGGTGAATCAACCGGCGTTGCGCTATCGCAATACCTGTCATGAAAACGCGCGCATGATAGCCGAGTTCGGAACCTTGGACTCAGCGATAGAGTCCAGTTATTAGCCTGCTAATGAAAACAGCGCTAACGTGATAGCTCTGTTCGTCCCGTCAGGTCCGTAGCCGTGCGGACCATAAGGAGTCATGTAATGTCATCCCTTGATAGCCTGAGAACCCTTAAGACACTGCAAATAGACAGCAAAACCTACCACTACTTCAGCCTGCCCGAAGCCGCCAAGAGCCTGGGTGACCTGGACAAGCTGCCGATGTCCCTCAAGGTGCTGCTGGAAAACCTGCTGCGCTGGGAAGACGCCAAGACCGTCACCGGCACCGACCTCAAGGCCATCGCCGCCTGGCTCGAAGAACGCCAGTCCGACCGCGAGATCCAGTACCGCCCCGCTCGCGTGCTGATGCAAGACTTTACCGGGGTACCCGCCGTGGTCGACCTGGCCGCCATGCGCGCTGCCGTGGCCAAGGCCGGGGGCGACCCACAGCGCATCAACCCGCTGTCACCGGTGGACCTGGTGATCGACCACTCGGTGATGGTCGACAAGTTCGGCAGCACCAGCGCCTTTGAGCAGAACGTCGATATCGAGATGCAGCGCAACGGCGAACGCTACGCCTTCCTGCGCTGGGGCCAGAGCGCTTTCGACAACTTCAGCGTGGTACCGCCGGGTACCGGCATCTGCCACCAGGTCAACCTCGAATACCTGGGCCGCACCGTGTGGACCAAAGAGGAAGACGGCCGCACCTACGCCTTCCCCGACACCCTGGTAGGCACCGACTCCCACACCACCATGATCAACGGCCTCGGCGTACTCGGCTGGGGCGTGGGCGGGATCGAAGCCGAGGCGGCGATGCTCGGCCAGCCGGTGTCGATGCTGATCCCGGAAGTGATCGGCTTCAAGCTCACCGGCAAGCTCAAGGAAGGCATCACCGCCACCGACCTGGTGCTGACCGTCACGCAAATGCTGCGCAAAAAAGGCGTGGTGGGCAAGTTCGTCGAGTTCTACGGCGACGGGCTGGCCGATTTGCCCCTGGCCGACCGTGCCACGATCGCCAACATGGCCCCGGAATACGGCGCGACCTGTGGTTTTTTCTCGGTGGATGAAGTGACCCTGGACTACCTGCGCCTGTCCGGCCGCCCGGCTGAGACGGTCAAGCTGGTGGAAGCCTATACCAAGGCCCAGGGCCTGTGGCGCAACGCCGGCCAGGAGCCGGTGTTCACCGATACCCTGGCCTTGGACATGGGCACTGTCGAGGCCAGCCTTGCCGGGCCTAAACGCCCCCAGGACCGCGTCGCCCTGCCGAACGTAGGCCAAGCGTTCAGCGATTTTCTCGACCTGCAATTCAAGCCCACCAGCAAAGAAGAAGGCCGCCTGGAAAGCGAGGGCGGAGGCGGCGTTGCCGTGGGCAATGCCGATCTGGTCGGCGAGGCGGATTATGAATACGAAGGCAACACCTATCGCCTGAAAAACGGCGCGGTGGTGATCGCCGCGATTACCTCCTGCACCAACACCTCCAACCCCAGCGTGATGATGGCGGCCGGGCTGGTGGCGAAAAAAGCCGTGGAAAAAGGCCTGACCCGCAAGCCCTGGGTGAAAAGCTCCCTGGCGCCAGGCTCCAAAGTGGTCACCGACTACTACAAGGCTGCGGGCCTCACCCAGTACCTGGACAAGCTTGGCTTCGACCTGGTGGGCTACGGCTGCACCACCTGTATCGGCAACTCCGGGCCCCTGCCCGAGCCGATCGAAAAAGCCATCCAGAAGGCCGACCTCACCGTGGCCTCGGTGCTGTCCGGCAACCGTAACTTCGAAGGCCGTGTGCACCCACTGGTGAAAACCAATTGGCTGGCCTCGCCGCCCCTGGTCGTCGCCTACGCACTGGCCGGCACCGTGCGCATCGACATCAGCAGCGAGCCGCTGGGCAATGACCAGCAGGGTAATCCGGTGTACCTCAAGGACATCTGGCCCAGCAGCCAGGAAATCGCCGAAGCGGTGGCCCAAGTCAGCACCAGCATGTTCCACAAGGAATATGCCGAAGTGTTTGCCGGCGACGAGCAATGGCAAGCCATTGAAGTACCGCAGGCAGCCACCTACGTATGGCAGCAGGATTCCACCTACATCCAGCACCCGCCGTTCTTCGACGACATTGCTGGCCCGCTGCCGGTGATCGAGGACGTCAAGGGCGCCAACGTTCTGGCCCTGCTGGGGGATTCGGTAACCACCGACCACATCTCTCCAGCCGGCAATATCAAGGCCGACAGCCCGGCCGGACGCTACCTGCGCGAACAGGGCGTGGAGCCGCGTGACTTCAACTCCTACGGCTCACGCCGGGGTAACCATGAAGTGATGATGCGCGGCACCTTCGCCAATATCCGTATCCGCAATGAAATGCTCGGCGGCGAAGAAGGCGGTAACACGCTGTATATCCCTACGGGCGAGAAAATGGCGATCTACGATGCCGCCATGCAGTACCAGGCCTCGGGCACACCGCTGGTGGTGATCGCCGGCCAGGAATACGGCACCGGCTCCAGCCGCGACTGGGCAGCCAAGGGCACCAACCTGCTGGGGGTCAAGGCAGTGATCGCCGAAAGCTTCGAGCGTATCCACCGCTCCAACCTGGTAGGCATGGGCGTGTTGCCGTTGCAGTTCAAGCTGGATCAGAACCGCAAGACACTCAAGCTCACTGGCAAGGAGAAGATCGACATCCACGGGCTGACCGATGCCGAGATCGAGCCGCGGATGAACCTGACGCTGGTGATCACGCGGGAGGATGGCAGCAGCGAGAAGGTTGAGGTGCTGTGCCGGATTGATACCTTGAATGAAGTGGAGTACTTCAAGGCCGGTGGGATTCTGCACTACGTGCTGCGCCAGTTGATCGCCTCTTAAGAGCAACGCAGATCAAAGGTGGAAGCTGGCTTGCCTGCGAAAGCGGTGGGTCAGCCAACATTTTTATAGCTGATACTCCGCCATCGCAGGCAAGCCAGCTCCCACAGTCTTGATCACATTCCAGGCATGAAAAAGGCGCTGTATCTTTCGATACAGCGCCTTTTTATGGTGTGCGGTTTAGCCGAACAGCCACTTCCAGAGCAGCACCAGCACCACCACCGCCAGCACCGGCCGCGCAATGCGGTAGGCTTTGGGATGCTTGCGCTTCCACTGTTTGACCTGGCCGCTGAACTTGTCGCTGAAGGTCTTGCTCCAGGCGTACGCCTGGTTGATGCCGCCCACGCGCTCGTCATCGAGGTTCTGCGGTGCGGTTGCGCGGCCCAGTTGCTTGCTGACCCAGCGGTTGATGCGGGTCATCACGCGGTTGCTCAGTGGCCGCTCGATGTCGCAGAACAGGATCACACGGGTCTGTTCGGTTTCGTTTTTCACCCAGTGCACGTAGGTTTCATCGAACATCACGTCTTCACCGTCGCGCCAGGCGTAGACCTGGCCGTCGACGAAGATACGGCAGTCGTCGGAGTTCGGCGTGGACAGCCCCAGGTGATAACGCAGGGAACCGGCAAACGGGTCGCGGTGCGGGTTGAGGTGACTGCCGCCCGGCAACAGCGCAAACATCGCGCCCTTGACGTTAGGGATGCTGCTCACCAACGCCACGGTCTTGGGGCACAGCGCCTCGGCCGATGGCAGCGGCTTGTCGTACCACTTGAGGTAGAAACGCTTCCAGCCCTTCTTGAAGAACGAACCGAAACCGGCGTCGTTGTTCTTTTCGGCGGCGCGGATGTAGCCCTCGTCGAACAGGTGCATGGCCTCTTCGCGGATCACTTCCCAGTTGTCCTTGAGCACATCCAGTTCCGGGAACTTGCTGCGGTCCAGGTAGGGCTTGGACGGCACCGCGGAAAACAGGTACATCAGGGCGTTATATGGGGCGAACAGCGCCGAATGGTTGACGAACTGACGCAACATCGGCAAACGGGCCTTGCCACGCAGGTGCACATACAGCGTGCTGCCGATGAACAGCAGCAACACCGACAGTTTGGCGGCCAAAGAAAAGGTCATGCAGCAACTCCTGGAAATAAGCGCCTGGCCAGCAAATTTCCGTCAATGGGAAACCAGACGTAACAGCCGGCCATGATAAACACTTGAGCCATTATGCAGAAGGCCCAGACCGACCGGGTGACATACATCAACCTTGTGGCGAGGGAGCTTGCTCCCGCTGGAGTGCGAAGCGCTCCCAGAATAATGGGGCCGCCGCGCAACCCCCCGGGGGCAAACTCCCCCCCCCCACGGGTGCCCCTTAGATCAGGCCCGGTTTTTCTGCTCCGCAAAAAAAAAGCCGCACAACAAACCCTGTCTCTTTTACACAACTCCCAGCCCC